>JAQCIA010000069.1 GCA_027620105.1 Verrucomicrobiota bacterium
GATCGTGTCGGGAGCCCTCCAGGACTACGGCCGGGCCATCATCGTTGGTGACTCCAAGACGCACGGGAAGGGCACGGTGCAATCCGTGCTCGATCTGGGCCGCGACGCCAGCATGGGGGCGTTGAAAGTCACCACGGCAAGCTACATCCGCATCACTGGCGCGTCCACGCAACTGCAAGGCGTTCAGCCGGACATCGTGGTGCCGTCACCTTGGGATTTCATGGAGACGGGTGAAGAATTCCTCCCCAATGCCATTCCCTGGTCCATGGAGCGGGCCGCCAATTTTCAGCGCGTGGCGGACCTGGGGACCATCATTCCGCGCCTGCGCGAACTCTCGGAACAGCGCCGCCGCCAGAGTGGTGCGTTTCAGACCTACGCCCGCCTGCTGGCGCGGTTCAGCGAGCTGAACGACACGCACGAACTGCCGCTGAATCTGGAAACGCGGCGCCAGCTCGCCGCCACCGAGCGCGAATTGAACGAAATGCAGGAACGGCTCGCCGCCGAAGAAGAGCGTGTGCCGACCGCGGATGGCGGAACGAACCGGGTGACGGACCTCGTGCTGACCGAGGGCTTGTCGATTCTGGCCGACCTCGTTACCGTTGAAACCGTCGGCCCGGATGCGCTACCCCCGGTCGAGGATAACGAAGGTCCCGCACGCTCGGTCGCTGAATGGAAAAAGGAAAATCCGTGAGAATCCCTTTTTGGAAAATGCATGGTGCCAGCAACGACTTTATCCTCGTCGATGACCGTGCGGGCCAATTCCCGGCGAAGGATCGGAACTGGATCGCGAGCCTGGGGCAACGCCGCACCGGCGTCGGATCCGAAGGCCTGATCCTCATCCAGTCGGCTGCGGAAGCGGATTTTCGCATGCGCTTTTTCAATCCGGACGGATCCGAGGTGGAAATGTGCGGCAACGGGGCACGCTGTGTGGCCCGGCTCGCGCACGAGATTGGCGCCGCCCCGCGACGCATGCGCATCGATACCGCGGCCGGACGACTCGAGGCCGATGTGGATGGCGAGCGCGTGCGCCTGCACATGACGCCGCCCGTGGACTGGCGCATGGATCGCACCCTGCAGGTTGAGCGCGAAACCCTGCGCTACGGGTTCGTCAACAGCGGCGTGCCCCACGTTGTCATCGAAGTACCGGACTTGGATGCCTGCGCCGTGGTCCCCCTCGGGCGCGCCATTCGGCACCATGCCGATTTCGCGCCGGCTGGCACGAACGCGAATTTTATTTCCATCACCGGCGCGCAGGCGTTGCGCATTCGCACCTACGAGCGGGGCGTCGAAGACGAAACCCTCGCTTGCGGTACCGGCATCGTGGCGGCCGCACTGGTGGCCGCCCGCCAGGGGCGCGTGCAGGCCCCGGTGGCCGTGCGCCCTGCCAGTGGCGACCTGCTGACGGTCGACTTCAAGGTCACAACTGACGGCGCGCAGGACGTGATCCTGGAAGGCCCGGCGGTGCACGTCTTTCAGGGCGAACTGGTCTACGGCGAATAACGCCATGCGCATCGCCACCTTCAACGCCAACTCCATCCGCATGCGCCTGCCGGTTATTCTCGAATGGCTGCAGCAGAATCAACCCGATGTGCTGGGGATCCAGGAAACCAAGGTTGAAGACGCCCTCTTTCCGGCCGATCCCATTCGCGCCGCCGGGTACGAGGTGGTTTTCAGGGGGCAGAAGTCTTACAACGGCGTGGCGCTGATTACCAAAGTTGCGCCCACGGATGTTCACTTCGGCATCGACGATGGTGGCCAGGCCGACGAACCGCGACTGGTGTGCGCGAAGGTGAACGGTGTAACCGTTCTCAACACCTACGTGCCGCAGGGGCGCGAAATCGATCACGAAATGTATCTGTACAAGCAGGCGTGGTTTCGGCGGCTACGGGCGTTCTTCGAACGGCACTTCACGCCCGAAACGCCGGTGGTGTGGATTGGCGATCTGAACGTTGCCCCGACTCCGTTGGATGTGCACAATCCGGCCGATCAGGCCAAGCACGTGTGTTTCCACGAAGATGTGCAGCGGGCTTACGCGGAAACGCTGGCCTGGGGATTTGAGGACGTGTTTCGCCGGCACTGCCCGGAACCGGGCCTCTTCAGCTTCTTTGATTTTCGCACGCCGAATGCCGCCAAGCGCAAGATGGGCTGGCGCATCGATCACATTCTGGCCACGCCGCCCCTGGCCGCGCGCAGCAAGAAGGCCTGGATCGACCTCGCGCCGCGCCTGCGCGAAAAAGCTTCCGACCACACCTTCGTCGCCGCGGACTTTGACTTGTAGCGCGCGACCTGCGGTCCCGAAATCAGTCCAAGCTGCAGAGTGCGTCAAAACGCTTGCAGGCTGGGCCCCAATTGGCGCTGACATCTGGTTCATAGCGCGTGATCGGAAAAGATGCGCGAATGATGGCCTGGGCTTCCGCCATGTTGCTGATCGCCCCCAGGCCTAGCGCCTGTCCCATGAAGTTCCCGATGGCGGTGGCTTCCTCCGGTCCCGCCAGCACGGGCAGCCCCAGCGCGTCCGCGGTGAATTGATTGAGCAGCACATTGCGGCTGCCCCCGCCAACCACATGCACGACGCGTGTGGTCGTGCCGGATACAGTGCTCACCAGCGCGTTCACCATGCGATACTTCAGGGCTAGGCTTTCATAGACCGTGCGCAAAAACGCGCCCCGATCCGCTGGCGGGCGCTGACCGGTGCGCTGACAGAATGCGACGATGGCTTGCACCATATCGGGGGGGTTGTAGAAACTCGTGTCGTCAGGATCAATCAGCGCACCGAAGGCGGGCGCTTCGCGGGCGAGCGCGGTGAGACGGTCCCACGGCTGCTCATGGCCGTCGTGCGCGGCCCATTGCCGCCGCAATTCCTGCACCAGCCAGGTGCCCATGCAGTTGCGCAGGAGGCGGGTGTTGCCGAAGCCGCCCTCGTTGCTGAGGTTGCCGCGCAGCGCCGCCGCATTGGTGATCGGTTCTGCCACCAACTTGCCGACGATTGACCAGGTGCCCGAGCTGATGATCAACGCTTCGTCCGTGTGCTCCACGGGCGCCGCGGCAAAGGCGCAGGCGGTGTCATGCGCGGCGGTGGCCACGACCTGGGCGCGGTTGATTCCGACCGCCGCAGCCAGCGGTGCACGCAATTCGCCCAGCGGCGTGCCCGGCGGAACAATGGGCGGCAGCAAGTCCGGCGGTATCCCGAGGGCCGCCAGCAACTCGCTCGACCAGGTGCGCGATTTGGCATCCATCAGCTGCGACACGCTCGCCCAGGAGGCATCCACGGCGGGATTGCCACAGAAGTAGTAGTTGAGGACAGCAGGAACCGGCAGAAACCGGGCGCCCGGCTGCAGCAGGCTGGCGCGGTTTTCGACGAGCCACAAGAGTTGATTGCTCAGATTGAACGGCTGGAAGTGAATGCCCGTGAGTGTGTACACGCGCGTCGCGTCCACACGCGCCTTGAGCCGGTCGATCATGCCGTCCAGGCGATGGTCGCGATAGCAGTACATGCGCCCCAGCAGTTCGCCATCAGGCGTGAGCAGTTGGCCGTCCGCGCCCCATGTGTCCACGGCCAGGCTGTCGAGGTGATCCGCGACCTCCCGGCGATAGGCGCGCAGGGCGGTGATGATGTTCTGATAGAGAAACGTGTCGTCCCAATGGGTGCGTTCCGTTTCCACGCCGTGACGATCCGGCAGAAAATAGGAAACGCCTTCATGGGCGAATCGGTGCACCTCCTGCATGGAGAAGTTGCGGCCGCTGAGCGTGGCCGCAAAGCACTTCCCACCGGAGGCGCCAAGGTCGGCAGCGAACATGTGTACGGTTTTCACATTTGCCCTTTCGTTGGACGATGCCCATGCAGACCGATCCACTCAAGGATACATGCGACCCAGCGTGCGTGGAAAGGGAATGGTTTCGCGCACATGCTTCAGGCCGCAAAGCCAGGTGAGGGTGCGCTCGATCCCGAGCCCGAATCCACCATGTGGCACGCTGCCGTAGCGGCGCAGATCGAGATACCAATCATAGTCTTCGGGCTTTAGCCCCTTGTCGCGAATCGCCGCTTCGAGCACATCCACGCGCTGGCTACCGCCAATGATCTCGCCATACCCTTCGGGTGCGAGCAAGTCCATGTTCAGGACCACGGGCCGATCACCGGGCACGCGCTTCATGTAGAAGGCTTTGGCTTCCGCTGGATAGTGCGTCACGAAGACGGGCCGCTCGAACTGGCGGGAAATGATCGTCTCGTCGCTACCGCCGAGGTCCTTGCCCCAGGTGAATGACGCCGCGAGTTCCATGTGCCGTGGACGGTTCTCCAAGTCCCGCTCAAGATCCTCTACCTCAGTGCGCAGCGCGTGAATTTCAAGCTGCAACTTGTCCTGCTCCCATGTCCGTTGCGTGCCGGCCAGTTTCAGCTCCAGGGTGCCGCGCTGATCGATCCAGGCTTGCAGTTGACGGCGTTCCTGCGCCATTTCCGTTTCGATTTGCTGGCGCGTCGCATCGCTGCGCAAGCGTTCGGCGACCTCCGAATAGGTCATCCGCGGAAACGGCGCCTGCACACGCCGTAACGGTTCCAGATCGCGCCCGAGGGCAATCAAATCGGCTTCGTGGCGCGCGAGCACCGTCGCGACGCAGGCGCAGATCAAGGCTTCCGCGAGCGCCATCACGTCCCCCAGTTCGGCGAAGGCCACCTCAGGCTCAATCATCCAGAACTCCGTGAGGTGGCGGCGCGTCTTCGACTTCTCAGCCCGGAACGTGGGGCCAAAGCAGTACACCTTGCCCAGCGCCATGCAGGCGCTCTCCAGGTACAGCTGCCCCGTTTGCGTGAGGTAGACGGTTTCGCCAAAGTAATCCACGGGAAACAACGTCTGCGCGTCCTCACCCGCGCCGGGAGACAGAATGGGCGTGTCGATCAGCGTAAATCCGCGCGCATTAAAGAATGTTCGGCAAGTTTCAATCAGGGTGTGGCGAATGCGCAGGATGGTGGCCGGGCGGCGCGAGCGCAGCCACAGGTGACGGTGCTCCATGAGAAAGTCGATGCCATGCGGTTTAGGCGTGATGGGGAATTCGCCGCCAGCATGCAGCACCGCCACTTGCTGGACGGCGATCTCAAAGCCACCCGCGGCGCGCGCATCGCGACGGACCGCGCCGGTCACGCTTAGCGAGGATTCGCGTGGCAGCTTCTCCGTGGCCGCAAAAGCGTCCGCCTGCTGTGCCTCCACGATAGCCTGACAAAGCCCCGTGCCATCGCGCAGCGTGAGAAACAGAATTTTACCACCGCTGCGCCGCCCGGCCAGCCACCCGCGCAGGGTCACGACCTGCCCCTCGTGTTCCCCGAGCTCGCGGATGGTGGTGCTTGTGTGCATACACGCGTCTGCCGTCACGTCATGCAGGGGCATCGGCGCGGACCATCAGATCGCTCAACAACTTTACGAAGCGTGCCGGATCCTTGGGGGGCGAACCTTCCTGGAGTAACGCTTGACCGTGCAGGAGTTCCACGCAGGCCTTGAACTTGTCACCGGCGGGCTCCTCCGCGTGCAGGGACTCCAGTCGCGCGACCAGCGGGTGTGCGGGGTTCAATTCCAAGATGCGTTTGGATTTGGGAACCGCCTGGTTCATCGCGCGCATCATGCGCTCCATCGTGGGGCTCGCGGCATTCGCATCCGTGACGAGGCAGCAGGCGGAATCCGTCAGACGTGTCGAAAAGCGCACGGACTGGATGTCCGCATCGAGGGTGGACTGCATGGCGGTGAGCAGCGACGCGTGCACTTCCGCGGCTTTGGCGGCGCTTTCCTTGCCCTCGTCCAGATCGAGATCGCCGCGCTCCACCGAGCGGATCTCCTTGCCGTCATACTCGCTCAGGCTTTGCGCAATCCACTCGTCCACGGGATCGATCCAGAACAGCACCTCCCAGTCCTTCTTGCGGAAGATCTCCATATGTGGGGACTGGCGGGCCATCTCGAGACTTTCGGCAGCCAGGGCGTAAAGGAGTTTCTGTCCTTCGGGCATGCGCGCCACGACTTGCTTGAGTGTCGCGGTTTCGGTGCCGGTCGTCTTGCTGGTGGCGTAGAGCAGCAGGTCCTTGAGCTTGTCCTGGTTCTCAAAATCGTTGGCCAGGCCCTCCTTCAGCACCTTGCCGAATTGTACGAAAAACGCGCGATACTCGTCGGGGCTGTTTTCGAGCATGTCGTGCAGCGCGCCCAGCACCTTTCCGGTCAGGCTCTTGCGAATGCGCCGCGGCAGCGCGTCGTCCTGGAGCATCTCGCGGGAGACATTCAGCGGCAGGTCGCTCGAATCCACCACGCCTTTCACGAACCGCAGGTACTCGGGCAGCAGGGCCTCGCAGTCCGCGTCGATGAGCACGTTCTTCACATACAGTTGCAGGCCGTGCTTGCGCTCACGCATGAACAGATCATAGGGGGCATGCGACGGCACAAAGAGCAGCGCCCGGAACTCTGTGGCGCCTTCGACGGAGAAGTGAATCGTCTCCTGAGGCGCCTGGTGATCGTGGCTGATGTGGGCGTAAAACTCCTTGTACTCATCGGCGGAGACATCCTTCTTGTCGCGTCGCCAGATGGCCTTCATCGAATTCAGCGGCTTTGCCTCGGACTCGGCCTTCGCCTTGGCTTCCGCCTCCGCGTCCTCCTTCGTGTCCGCTTTGGCGTCGTCCTTGTCCTTGTCCTTGGGGTCCTCCACGGTGGCGAGCAAAATGGGGTGGGCGATGTAGTTCGAATAGGATTTTACGATGGAGCGGATGCGCCAGTCGTCGCAGAATTCATCCATGCCTTCACGCAGGTGCAGCGTGATGTCCGTCCCGTGGCTGTCACGGGTGCCATCCTCGAGGGTGTAGCTTCCGCTGCCATCGGATGTCCAGGTGACGGCCTTCTGGTCGTTGCCGGCCCGTCGCGTGGTCAGCTCGACTTTGTCGGCCACCATGAACGCGGCATAAAAACCCACGCCAAATTGTCCGATGAGTTCAGCGTCCTTGCCTTTGTCCGTTTGTCGCATCTGTTCCAGAAATTTGCGCGTGCCGGAGCTGGCGATGGTTCCGATGTTCTGTTCCACTTCCTCCGCCGACATGCCGATCCCGTTGTCGCTGATGGTCAGGGTCCGGGCGGCCTTGTCGGCCCGCAGGCGGATGCTCCAGGCAACACCGGACGCGATCAGATCGGGTTGCGTCAGTGCCTCGAATGTGGCGCGGTCAATGGCATCGGAGGCGTTGGAAATCAGTTCGCGAAGGAAAATCTCCTTCTTGGAATAGAGTGAATGAATGACGAGATCAAGCAGCTGCTTGACCTCGGTCTTAAACGGGCGTGACTTCTTGCTCATGATTTTCTCCCTGGGGTGACATCGGCTGTTCCCCTGGCGGTTTGCCCGGGGCGTTCGGCCGGGCATGGATTAAAGGCGTGTCCGCGCCCGACGTCAATGGTTTACCGGGTGACCCGGGAAAATTCGCACGGTCTTCTCTCGCCCCCACGCTTGCGCGCAACGTGTGGCTCTGGTAGGTATAGTCCTACGTCGACGAAGCGAGACCCTATGGCCAGCGAAAAACGCAAAAAGGAGCGCTTGCAGGAAGAGGTTCGCGTTGCCGTCACGATTCTTTCCGCAGAAGACGCGCCAGACCTCGTGAACAAGACCTTTTTCTGTCCGACGGAGGATGTTTCCGCCGGCGGCCTGCGCCTGTGTTTGCATCATGCCGTCCCGAAAAACGCGGAATTGGTTCTGCGCATTGCCTTCCAGCACCCGGTACGTTCTTTCAAGCACATTGGCCGCGTGGCCTGGATGCGGCGGGGCTCTTTTCGTGGTTATCCCGTGGCGATTGGCGTGGAGCTGACTGAGCTTCAGGCGGGTACCGCGGAAGCATGGGGGCACATGCTGGAGCGCAAGCTGCGCGATGCTGATCCGAAAACGCGCACGAAGCCTGCCGCCTGAATTCCTCAGCCATCCAGTCCGCGCCGTTCCAGCATCCGCCGCCAGGCCGTGAGGCGTTCCCGGCTCGTCTCGCTGATAAACAGCCCGATGCTCTGACCGCCGTCGCCCTCACGGCTCAGCCAGCCCACCTGACCGCGCAGCTTGAAAGATTCCATCGGGCGCGTGCAATCGATATCCAGTTCGACAAAGCTGTTCAGCGGCAGCACTTTTCTGGAACCAAAGCGCACACCACCCACTGAGACATCCAGCGTCCACCCCGCGCATACTGGCGGGTCGAGCGCGAGCCCCGATTCGGGATCCACCTTGCGGGCGCGCACGCGCGCCTTCAGGGAAAGCCGAGTTTTGGCGCGACGATCCTGTTGAGCCAATCTTCGGTCCAGCATGCCCAAAGCCTCCATTAAGCACATGTCCTGGCGATCAACGCTGCACGGGGTTGAATCCCCGCTGATGCAGCAGCCCAACCACACCATCGGGGCCAACCAGATGCGCAGCCCCGACGACGACCAAGTGGTTGCGATCACTGCCCAGCAGGCGCTCGAAGATGCCCGCCCAAGCGTCATTGCGATCCGTTAACAGACGCCTTTTAAGATACGGAAAGTCGCCAAAGGGTGTGATTTTGGTTAGTTGAAGTGTAGGTGGCACCGGGCGCTCGCGAAACATCATTTTTCGTTTG
>JAQCIA010000070.1 GCA_027620105.1 Verrucomicrobiota bacterium
CGCCCTCAACGCGCACTTCGTCGGTCAGCCCTCTCCTTCGCTCATGCCCTCCGGACCGTGAACGGTTACCACGTAGTGAATGACACAGGCTTTAGAAAGGTTATTGTTCAGCCGCCTGCAGGGGCGCGGGCGATCGCGCCGGCCGCGGTGGGAGTGGGGCGGTCGCGCAGTGGGTCGGGGGTTGCCGCCATCCGACCGTCGAGGCGACGGCGCATGTCCGCCAAGACCGCACCCATAGGGCTGAATGAGGCGCGCCGTGTCATGCGCGTGGATGGAGAGGATATTTGGGGCGGTTCATGCGCGGCAGGCGGAAAAGTGGATTTCAGGTTTGTTGGTCAATCTCACAGTCGGAAGGGGCAACATGCGCATGCGCCTTTGGGCGAGGGACGGTTCGGCTCAGCGCTTCCTGGCGCTCGGGGTTTTCGTCTGTTTGTGCGTCTGGTCCAATTTGTGAATCTGCCCGATGATTTTGACCAATCCGTGGCCTGTCTGGGTCAGCGCGTATTCCGTGCGTGGGGGGACCTCGGGATAGGCGGTGCGGATTAGCAACCCGTACTGCGTCAACTTACGCAAGCGTTCGGCGAGCACCTTGGATGAGATGCCGCGGATGTGACGCTCCAAGGCGCCAGGGCGGTTCACGCCCGCGCGCACGGCGATGAGGACGGAAACGGACCATTTGCAGCCAACGACGTCTTCGAGTCGGTGATAGAGAGATCCACGCAAAAATTCTTTACCGCCGTTCATGGTTATTTTTCTCATTTCCTACCAAAAAGTGCCCAGGGAACCGAAAGGTGCCCGGTTGCCGAAACGCGCCATGTGGTTCAGGCTGATCCTTGAGATGTGCGCCCGCGCGATGACGTGTCGGGCAAAGCATACATGCAGAAAACAGAAAGGGACAAGCCATGAAGAAAGCCAAGGCAATTTTCTATCACGCCGGTTGCCCGGTGTGTGTGGAAGCCGAAAAAAAGGTTGCGGGTGCGGTGGACGCGCAGAAATACGACGTTGAGATCGTCCACCTGGGCACGAACAAGTCCCGCGTGGCGGAGGCCGAAGCCAGCGGTGTGAAATCTGTGCCTGCTTTGGTGCTGGACGGGCTGCCGTTCCACATAAACTTCGGTGCGCCACTTGCGGCACTGAAGTAGGGGGGCCATAGGGATGACAGCCGGGCGCGCGCGGGGGACCAAGCGCGCCTGGCGCATGCCTTGCGCGTGCGTCACGCGGAGAGACGGTGCCCGATCATCAGGCGGTAGCCATCTGGGGTGCGGATGCCAAGTTCGCGCATGCCCCAGGGTTTGTCCACGATAACGCTGATCAGTTCAACGGGTTTGCCGCTCAGCGCATAAAAATGGGCGCTGGGGTCGTCCAACACGAGATAGCTGAAGTCGCTGTGATCGCCCAGCCGGGAAGGGTGTTTGGCATGGCGTGGGACTCAACCGGCGGGCACACTCCGGAATCGGACGGAATAGCCTCAGACTCCGACGGGTTCGACGACGAACATGAGGTCGCCGGTGTTCACAACCTGGCGAGAAGAGGGGACAATGCGCACGACGCGGTATTTTTTGGTGGGGTCGTAGAGGACGTGCCCGTCGCGGTTGAAGGAGCCGAGGGTCAGCGAGGTGAAGAGCTTCATGGCCTCCAGCATGCAGATGTCATCTTCCGTGCTGATGACATCACCGGGGCGGACCATGTCGGGTTCGTTGGGTGAAGCCGTGAGGTAGAAGACGCCGATCGCAGGTGAGACCACGCGCAGTTCCCTGGTTCCTTCGATGCGGATGGCGTCCAGACTTAACTCTTCCTGCGTGGCCCCGGAGGTGGCGGCTGATTCGCGGATCAAGGCATCCACGTCCGTGCGCGCGAGCAATTTGGGCAGGTAGGTGGTGTCGTAGATGCCTTTCACGAAGACATCGTCGGTGAGGATGGTGCGCAGGAGCGGAATGTTCGTGGCGACGCCGCGGATCTGCACGCCGTCGAGGTAGCGCAACATTCCTTCAATGGCACCCTTGCGGTCCGGTGCCCAGCAGATGATCTGGGCGATCATGTTGTCGTAGTACGGCGTGACCGGTTTGCCGGGACCGATGCAGGTGATGAGGTTCGAATCCGGCATATCGGGGAAATAGCAGTTGGTGACCATGCCCGGGGAGGGCTTCAAGGTAACCAGACCCTGATCGTTGCGGACGAGTGATTCGGCATTCACGCGCACTTCCATGGCATGGCCGCGGGTGTTGATGGCCAGATCGGCAATGCTGCCGCCGCCGGCGATGTCGAACTGCGCCTTGACGATATCGACGCCGGTGGTCATTTCGGTGACCGGGTGTTCCACTTGCAGGCGCGTGTTCATTTCCATGAAATAGACGGCGTTGGCGGTGATGTCGTAGATGAACTCCACGGTGCCGGCGCCGGTGTATCCGATCTGGTCGGCGATGGCGCCAGCGAAGCGATGCAGATCCTGCTGCAGGTTAGCGGGCAGCATGGTGGAGGCGGATTCCTCGATAACCTTCTGGTTGTTGCGCTGCACGGTGCAGTCGCGCAGGCCGAGCACGCGCGTGTTGCCGTGATAGTCGCGCAGAATCTGCACTTCAACATGGCGCATGGAGGTGATGCATTTTTCGAGATAGACGTCGCTGTTCCCGAAGGCGCTCTTGGCTTCGGCCTGAATCTGGCGGAAGGCATCCACGAGCAGGTCGGGATCCTGGACCACGCGAATGCCCTTGCCGCCGCCGCCATGCACCGCCTTGATGATCACGGGGTAGCCAATGTCCGGCGCGAGTTTCTTCGCGGCCTGGGCGGTGGTGACGATGCCACCGCTGCCCGGGACGGTGGCGACGCCCAGCGAACGCGCGGTGGTGATGGCATTGGATTTGTTGCCCATCATGTCCATGGCGTAGACGCTGGGGCCAATGAAGTTAATGCCGTGTGAACGGCAGAGGTTCGCGAACGAAGAATTCTCCGAGAGGAAGCCGATGCCGGGGTGGAGGGCATGGACCTTTTCCTGCTCGGCCACGCGGATCACGCTCAGGGCATTCAGGTAGCTTTCCTGCGGGGTGTTGCCGCCGATACAGACGAGCGTGTCGTTCTGGCCAAGCATACCGGCGACGGCCGAATCCGCGTCGGCATCGGACTGGACAAGGACCACGCTGATGCCATGTTCCTGGGCCTTGCGCACAAGTTTGGCGGCGGAGCAACCGCGGGCATGGATGAGCACCTTGCGGATGGGGTTCAGCAGGGCCTTGTCCTCGATCACTTCCTCGGCATCCTCGATCTCGGCGGCGTCATCGGCAGCGGTCTGGAAGCGGCCTTCCAGGATGCGGCCCACGACGTCTTCCACGGTCTCGCCCGGCTGGGGCATCCGCGGGTCGATGCTTTCCAGTTCGGCGTCGAGTTTTTCCCAGAAGGGGTGTTTCACGAGGCCGCGCATGGAGCCTGCGGTTTCGGAGAGGTAGTTCGAGAGCGTGGCGGTGGAGGGGAGGTAGGACGGCACCACGATTTGGCCGGCGAAGGGCATGTTCGTGCCGGCGAAGTAGTAGGTTTGCACGAGCGGGTGCGTGACGAAACTGGCCTGTGCGCCGCCGGTGCAATCGCCAAAGCCGAAGCAGATCACGGGCAGGTTCAGGTCGCGAATGAAGCGCGTGAGGCGATCGTTCACAATGGGCATGGAGAAAAGGGCGCCGGCGCCTTCCTTGGTCTGCATGCCGCCCGAGGAGATGAAGCAGACCACGGGGAGGTCGCGGCGCATGCACTCGCGCAGCAAGGCGCAGAATTTTTCGGCGCTGGCCATATCGAACGCGCCGGCCTGGAAACCCAGATTCGAGATGGCCACGCCCAGCAGTGGTCGGCCGGGGATGCCGCTGAAGCGGCCAATACCCGTGATCAGGCCGCAAGGCTGGATGTTTTTCTGCAGCGCCTCTTCGATCGAGAGGCGGAAGCCCGGAAACCCCGCGGGGTCGGCGGTCATCAAGTTGGCGTTCAACTCGCTAAAGTTCGTGAAGAAGCGATCGATGATCATGCGCACGGTGACGGGGTGGTTCCGTTTGGCGCGTCCGAGCAGGTCCTGGATGAGCAGATCGCGGTAGGCGATCGACAGCCGGTTCCAGAAATCCTTGATGCCGATATTTTTGGGCTGGATGCGACCATCGTAGGCCTTGCCCTTGCCTTTGGCCGGTGTCGGCTGGACGGGGTGCAGCCGCGGGAGCAAGTTCTCGAAGCAGAACGTGACAATGGCGAAGAGCGTTTCCGAAAGGCGTGGGAAGACCTGTTTTTTCCATGTCTCGATGGTTTTCAGGGCTTCGCCATGTTCCGGGAACTGGACAAAGCGCTGCAGCCACTCGTCGAACTGCTTGCGCAGGCGGTCTTCGAGGTTTTCTTCGGGTGGTCGGCCGGGGATGCCTTCCTGGCCCAGCACCTTGGCGGAGGCGCGCAGGGCGGTGTCCAGCAGGTTGCGGATGGATTGCTCGGAAATCGTGTTCGACTCGTGCGCCTCGCGGGCGACGGCGCTCAGGTTGTCGATGATGCTGTCATAGGTGGTGTCGAAGACGAGCAGGTCTTCGCATTCCTCGATGAAGGTCTGGCGGACGTTCGGCTGGCGCAGCACGTCCAGGACATTCATGTCCACATCCGCCTTTTCGGGGGACGGCTCGGTGTGTTCAATCAGGAAGGCGATCAAAGAGCGGAAATTGCCTGGGGCGCTGGTCTTCCACAGGTTGAAAAGATAGAGCGCGTATTGCAGGCAGAGCAGGGAGCGTGCGTCCATGAAGTGCGCATCGGCGGAACCGAAGACGAGACGGCGCAGGCGACCGCGCGGTTCGTTCAGGGCGCGCCGGCGCAGGCGATAGACTTTCCAGGCCTTGAGCAACTTTTCGTCGTAGCGCAGCTCGAGCGGGGCCTTGAGCCACTGCTGGAAGGCGTGGCGGCGTTCCGCGTCAGCGCGCTTGCGCAGGTCCCCCTTGGGGATTTCGTGATCACTCAAGCGGCCATAGGTGTCGACGGAAATGGAGTGGATGCGTTTGCGCAGGGTGAGGTAGCGCAGGTAGCGGTAGGCCACGCCAAACACGTTCAGCTGGGTGGTGGGCGATTCGGCGACGGAGAGGGTGGAGCCGGCGAGCATCTGCTCGAGCTCGGGCTGCGGGTCGAGATAGCGCGACATGCTGCGCCGGTAGTGCTCAAAGACCTCGGGGGTGCGCGCGACGAATTCCTTGGCGGCGCGTTCGATGTGATCGATGCTCGAGAGGATGGCGGCGGCCAGGTTTGGCAATTTTGTCCGCTCGCCGGGAACATAGTCGATGATGCCGTCGATGTAGCCTTGGCGGTACAGTTCAAAGGCGGAGACCCCAACGAACTTGGCGCACTCTTGCCAGGAGAGGTCGTATTTGCGGGCGATGCTGGCAAGGCCCTGGGGCTGGATCGTGTTGAAGACGCCGTCGCGGACGGAGAGCAGGATGTTCACGGTGGCGAGGGGGATGGCACCGCCGGAATAGCCGTTGCCGAGAATGATCCCGACGCAAGGCACGTCGATCTGTGCCATTTCGGCGATCAGGTGCGAGATGGCGTGAGCCTGATTCTGCTGATTCGCCTCGGCCCCGGCGTCGGCCCCGGGGGTGTCGATGAAGGTGACGATGGGCAGGCGCCGTTGGGTGAAGCCGCGGATGGCTTTGACGGCATTGCGGTGATGGATGGGCATCCAGACACCGTTATTCTCGGCGCGGTTCTGGGCCAGAATACCGATACGCCGTTTGCGTCCCGCATGTTCCAGCACGGCTTCCGCCCAATAGAGCGGACCATCCACTTCTTCGACCAGAATCTCTGGCTTCAAGCGGCGGATGATTTTATGGGCGTCCATCCGATCCTTGGCTTCGGAGGGTTGGACGGTTTCACGGATGTAGGAGTCCACGTCCAATAGGGCGCGTTCGCGGAGGCACTTCTGGACCTCGTACTTGGCCAGCAGGCCCTCAATGTGCGCGGCGGGATCCTCACGGAGGGGGAAGAGTGAAAAATCGTGCGCCATCTGCTCGGCTTGCAGGAACAGCACATCGCCTGTCGAATATCGTCTGGCCATGGAGATAAAGGGATTTGGGTAATTCTCAGACGGTCTGTGGGTGTACTCCCAGGCCGAGTGTCATCGTTGCGGGCCAGAGCGTAGGAAAAAGACCGGCCAGAGTCAAAGAAGCAATCGGACCTGGCGCAAGCCCCCAAAATCCGGGTGCATGCTGTAGAGCAGGGAGGGCAGGTACGGGATCGTCCAGCCGGCGGCTGGGAAGGAAATGCGTGGTGTGCGGTGGCTGTTGCGGGTGATCATGTACGTTGTAAGCCCTTTCCCCGTCGCGTGTTGGGGCGTGAAAAGGTTGAAAAGCGCGGGTGGAGCTGCCTGAGCCGCGCCCTCTTCCTTATTTAATGGTCGCGCGCGTGGCCTTGGTCAGCGCTTTCCAGAGGGCCTCGGGTTCCTTTGGGCCCAGCACGGCGCGGCGGTTTTCGGCAACCATGAAGGTTTCGGCGAGTCCGGCGAGGAGCTTGAGGTAGAAGGCGCTGGCGGCGACGGGGATGGCCAGGAAGAAGATGATGTTGGTCTTTTCCTTGCCGGTTCCGCCAAAGTCCAGTCCCTCTTCGCTGGTGCCGAGGGCGAGGGCGAGACCGCCGCCGTCCACCCCGCGCACGTGCGGCATCGCCAGGCCGTGATCGATGGCGGTACTCAGGATGGCTTCGCGGCGCAGGGCTTCCTCCACCAGTTTCGGGCCATTGTCCACGAATCCTTCCGAGGCCAGTTTCATGCCCAATTCGCGGATGGCCTCTTCCTTATTTGTGGCGGCGAGACGGGGGATCATCAGATTCGGTGAGGAAAAGCGCGAAATGCCGATTTTGCGTGGGGCCATGCGGCGCGGGGCCTTGGAGACGGTACGGACGCGCGATTCCGGATAGAACAGCATGCGGGCGCAGTTGGGGCAGCAGAGGACTTCGTGGGCCTGGCGAACAGACTGCACGAAGCTGATGGCCAGCCGCAACCCGCAGAGGGCGCAATGGTTGTCCGAGATGGCGGCGACCACAATGGGATCCCGCTTGGCGAGTTTTTCGTTGCACGCGCGTTTCGGAGGGCAGTTTACCGGTCATCGCTTTGATTGACGCATCCAGCTGCTGCAAGTGGAGGCTGCGACCGGCCACTTTTTGCTCATCACGGATGAGGGCGAGCTCTTGCAACTGGATCAAGTGGTTGACGACGGGATGCATGGCGTCTCCATAAAATTACCGGAATCTAAAGTCGGCGCACCTTCGCGCGGGGCGTACCGAACGATCAATGCATATACACTTCAGCAGGAACAACCTACGCGAGCCGTAGGCAAAGGTCAAATTCTTAACAGGTCGCGATGGTCAGCATGCGGTGCACGGCGGCGAACGATGCCGTGTTCAGGCGGTATAGCGGCCAGTGGCGACCGGTGGGGCTAAAGCTGGCACGGATTGGCCTGGCAATGGTGGCGGTGTTCACACGACCCCGTTCCGATATGGTGGACCCTTTGGAAGCGCCAACGCCGCGCGACCTGATTTTGGAGAACGGGTTGGGCGACTGCACGCGCCGGCAAAACTCGATGGGGGTAGAGTAGGCGGATGGACGTCCACCCGCCTACTCTACCGCATGGACCGGTGAACCCTCCTGGACCGCCCCGAAAGGGGCGTTCCGACCGCGATGCTCCATAAACAATACCCGTGACGATATTGTGCGCATTGTGTACATTGTATTACAAAGAAATGAAGAGGTTCTATGAGCACTGCAATATCAGTCCGTTTACCTGAAAATGTCGCCAAGGCTCTCGGTCGAATCGCCCATGAGACGGAAAGGTCCAGATCCTTCGTGATACAGAAGGCAGTAGAAAGCTATCTTGCTGATTACGCAGACCTTCAAGTGGCCATCGACCGACTTCGCGACAAGGCTGACCCCGTCATTTCCAGCAAAGATATGAGGAAGTCCCTTGGCCTATAACATCACTTTAAAAAAGTCGGTCGCGCAGGATATCAGGCGCATCAGCAAACAACAGGCGACGCGAATCCTTGACAAGATCGACACGGAACTCGCTCAGGATCCTGAGAAGTTCCCCTCCCTCACCGGTCCATTTACTGGACTCCGCAATTTTCGCGTCGGTGATTACAGGGTCATCTTTGCAATCATGGATGCCGATGTACTGATTCTGCGTGTCCAGCATCGCAAGGATGTTTACCGAGGCTAGGAGAGCCAACCAGATTCTGCACGGTATCGTCGCATAGCGCCGAACCGTGAGAATTGACGTTCGGCAAGAAGAAGACAATGAAGCATATCTTTGTCAGCGGAATTCTGGTTCTGCTTATGCTCTGTTCTTACGGCTGCGTTTCTAATTTACGAAAACTAGCGGCTTTGGGTCCACAGCCAGCGCCTGTTGGAGATGGAAGTCGAAAGACAAGCGAAAGTGAATTGGTTGCCGATTTGAGACGGATGTGGAGTCCCAAGCCCCGAAATCGCGATGGGTGGGCCGCCTCGGCACGAAATAGGCGGCGAATAAGGCGCGCCACACGTACGGCTTTCCGCGGCACGAGGGCTGCGATAGGATACGGAGCAGCC
>JAQCIA010000071.1 GCA_027620105.1 Verrucomicrobiota bacterium
TGGGCGGGCGCGGGCTGGTGACTGCCAGCGCCGTGCTGTTTTTTGCGCAGATTGTTCTGGGGATAATTGGCATGCCGCGATGGATTCCAAGCTGGTTCTCGACAGCAGAAGTTAAACTGGCCGAACCCGCGCGCACCATCGTGGTGCTGGGGGGCGGGGGGATCCCGAGCGAGTCGGGGCTGATGCGTACCTATTGTGCGGCAGCCGTGGGGGCGGACCATCTGGAGGCGGAATACATCTGCATGCTCCCGGCGGATGGGGATCCGAATCGCAGCAGCGTGGGACGCATGCGCGATGAGCTTGTGTTGCGCGGCGTGCCACGTGAGCGCGTGGAACTCGAAAGCCACGCGCGGAACACCCACCAGCAGGCGGTGGCGGTCCGCACGATGCTGGGTGAGGCGGCGTTGGGGGACCCGCTGCTGATCGTGACGTCGCCGTCGCACGCGCGCCGCGCGCTCCTTTGCTTTCGCAAGGCCGGGTTCCGGCAGGTTGCCTGCGCGGTGGCGGAGTCGACAGGGGCCGAGGCCGATATGGGGCAGGCGCTGTTTCTGCGCTACGGATTCTGGAACGCACTGGAGGCGCAGGTGCGATGCGTGCGTGAGTGCGTGGCAATGGCCTACTACAAGGTCCGTGGGTGGATTTGAACTTGGAACAGACCGCCGATGGACACGGGTGCAACGCCAATGTGCGTCCATGCCCTGCGTGTTTATCCGTGGTTGCATTTGACCACGGCGGAGCGAGTACCTAGATTGGCGGCAAGATGAAAGATCCGGAACTTGTTGATCATACCGCGTGGCTGCCCTGTGACTTGTTGGAACAGTTCATGGTGGATGTGTTCCGTGGTCTGGGCGTGCCGGACGAAGAGGCGCGCATCTGCGCGGATGTCCTCTCCACCTCGGACCGGCGGGGCATCAGTTCACACGGGATCAGCCGCCTCAAGCCGATCTACTACGATCGCATTCTCAAGGACAAGGTTCAGCAGCCGCTCACGAATTTCGAAATTGTGCGCGATCACAAATCCACGGCCGTGGTGGATGGCCATCATGGCATGGGCATGGTGATCGCCAAGCGCTGCATGGAGATGGCGATTGCCAAGGCGCGCGCGCACGGCACGGGGTGCGTGGTGGCGCGCAATTCGACGCACTTCGGGATCGTGGGCTATTACACGCTGATGGCCACGCAGGCGAACATGATTGGCCTGGTGTCGACCAATGCGCGCCCGGCAATTGCGCCAACATTTGGCGTCGACAACATGCTCGGCACGAATCCGGTGGTCTTTGGATTTCCAACGGACGAACCGTTCGATTTCACGAACGACTATGCGACCTCCATTATTCAGCGCGGGACGGTGGAGCTCTATGCCCGGGAGAATCGCCCGCTGCCGCCGGGCGTGGTGATTGATCATGCCGGCAATGTGAAAACCAACGCGGGTGAGGTTTTGAAAGACCTGATTGCGGGCAAGGCGGCGCTGGCGCCGGTGGGCGGGATCGGCGAGGAACTGGGTGGCTACAAGGGCTATGGCTTTGCGACCGTGGCGGAACTGCTTTCCTGCGCACTGCAACAGGGGGCCTTCCTGCAGGCGCTGTCCGGGCATGCGGCGGACGGGCGCAAGGTGCCGTATAGCCTGGGGCACTTTTTCCTGGCGATTGATGTGCAGGCTTTTGCGGACCCGAGTGATTTTCGGAAGCGGGTGGGCGAGGTGTTGCGTGCACTGCGGGCCTCGCGCAAGGCGCCGGGGTGTGAGCGTATTTATACCTGCGGCGAAAAGGAATACGACGCATCGCTGGAGCGCGCGCGCAAGGGTGTGCCGGTGGATCTGAGCATTCAGGCTGAAATGATTGCCATGCGCGATGAGTTGGGCCTGACGCAGTATCGGTTTCCATTTGGGTGAGTGAGGGGGCGCGGGGCGACGCGACGCCGGAGGCAACGCCGTCCGGAGGACGGCGTCCACCGTGAAAGGACAATTCTCACGTAAGCTGGCCGATGGAGACCATCACACAGAACGCGCAGTCCGGTGGCATCTATGCACTGATCGTGTTGCTCTGCCTGGCGGGGGTGGCGCTTTCGATGGTGTCACTTTCCGGCACCTGGGCGGTGGCGCTGGCCGCGTTGTCGGCGCGACTGCTACCAGGGGAAGCGACGGTTGGCTGGGGGCTGGTGTTGGGCTACATCGTGGTGTCAGCGCTGGTCGAGGGTGTGGAAGCGGTGGCCGGTGTGTGGGGCGTGCAGCGTCGCGGCGGTTCGCGCATGGCGGGACTGGCGGCGTTTGTCGGCGGTCTCGTGGGGCTCGTGCTGGGCGGTTTCATTCCGGTGCCGCCGGTGGGCAGCCTGCTGGGGATGCTCGCGGGCAGTTTTAGCCTGGTCTACGTGGTGGAGCGCCGTCGCCTGCAACAGGCGCAACCGGCCGCGCATATCGCGTGGGGCGCAGTGCTGAGTCGCATGGCCGTGATGATGATCAAGGTGCTGGTCACGCTTGCGATGGTGATCGGGCTGGCCGTGGCGCTGCGGCCAGACTGATCGCGCGGGCGGCGCGCTTCACGCATAGCAACTGCGTGGCACGCGCCGCTCGAGCGGTTCGGCGTGATCAACGAGTTGGCGCAGCGGTTTTTCGCGCGCGGGGGCGGCTTGCGGGTCCGTTCAGCGATTACGCACTTCGCCAGGGTCGGCGATCAGGTCGTAGAACTCCCCTTCGTCGCGTCCGTGATCGTGCGTGAGTTTGTGTGTGTCCGGGATGATCGTTTTCAGGCGCAGGGCGGCGGGATCATCCGTGCACTCAACCAGAACTGAGTTCCGCACGGCCGCCGTCGATGTCTGCTGCGGGTGGCAATCCCGCGGCCGCGAGCCGTGTCGGGACGATGTCGACATGGCTGAACAGGCCGGCGCCGCGCTTTCCCGCCGGCAGGGTTCGTGCAATAGGCGCGTTCACAGACCACGCCCTCTGTTGCCAGGCGGTTGGTGCCGGGGCTGGGCATGAAGGCGGAGCCGTAGGCGGCCAGCGAATCGCGACGCTGCTGATCGCTGGTGATGAGGATGATGTTGGGTGGAGAGGCGCTTATGTGATGGTAAGCACGCGGGCCCCCGCGGAAGCGCGCAGGGGGCGGATGTCACAGGGTGGCCCGCTGATGCGGCGCGCGTAGCCTTGCTGCAGAGCGCGGCTTGCGGGGTCCACATCGCGCGGGTGCACGAGCGCCACGGCGCTGCCGCCGAAGCCACCACCAGAAAGGCGCGCGCCGAGGATCAGCGGGATGCCACGGGCGGCATCGACGACCGCGTCGAGTTCACGACAGGAATTCTCGAAATAGGTGCGGGAGCTGTCGTGCGAGGCGTACATCAGTTTACCGAATGCGATGAGGTCGCCGTGGGCGAGGCATTCGCGCCCCTGCAGGACGCGCTCATTCTCGCCAATGGGGTGGGCGGCGCGGCGGGCAGCGATGGGGTCCATGCCGCCCTGGTGCTGTTCCCACTCGGCCCAGCTGACGTCGCGCAACGCCAGCACGGGGTGCGCCAGTACCTTGGCAAAATGCTGGGCAGCCTCCTCGCAGTGCTTTCGGCGGGCGTTGTATTCGCCATCCACCAGTGCGTGGCGGGCATGGGTGCGGCACATCAGGAAGGCGGCGTCCTTGCCGAGCGGGACAGGGGTGACATCGAGCGAACGAAAATCTGTCATCACCAGATGATCGGGTTGCCCGAAGATGCTTGAAATCTGATCAAGCAGGCCACACTTCACGCCGACGTATTCGTGTTCGGCACGCTGTCCGATGCGTGCCAGCTCGAGTGCGGACGGTTGCAGTCCGTAGAGTTGTGCGAGGGCGAGGCCGGCGGAGATTTCGAGGGCGGCGGAACTGGAAAGGCCGGCGCCGAGCGGCACGTCGCCAACAATCAGACCATCGAAGCCGTCGGTCGCCTTGGCGCGGGGGAGCAAGCCGGCAAAGACGCCGATGACGTAGTTGGCCCAGGGATGATTCGGTGTGGGCAGGGGTTTGTCCGCGGCAAAGGATGCCTGATCCATGGAGTTGCCGGCGACGAGTCGGCAGGTGCCCGAGCCGTTGCGTGCGGCCAGACAATAGGTGCCGCTGTCGATGGCCGCGGACAGGACGAACCCTTCGTTGTAATCCGTGTGATTGCCCAGAATTTCGACGCGCCCGGGCGCATAGGCGGCGGCCGTATGCGATTTTCTAAAGGCCTTGCGGAACGTGTCCGCGGCGGAAGTTTGCAGGGTAGCCGTCATGGGTGATTCACCGCGTGGTCACGCGCCTGTGCGGAACTGCCGCCGATTGCGGTTCAGGCGCGAATGACGCCGAGCAATTCGTCGCGCTTCTGCGTCATCTGGGCGCGTGTTTTGGCCTCGACGTTTAGGCGAATCAGGGGTTCGGTGTTTGAGGCGCGCACATTGAACCACCAGTCCGGGTACTCGACACTGTAACCGTCCAGGGTCAGCGATTTGCCGTCCTGGTAACGGGATTTGAGTTCGGTCAACACGGCGCCGGTGTCGTGCACCTCGGAATTGATTTCGCCGCTGGCAAAATAGCGCTGGATCGGCATGACGAGTTCCGAGAGCGGCTTTTGCGAGCGGCTCACGATGTTGGCCACGGACAGCACGGCCATGCTCGAGCTTTCCGTATAGAAATTGTGTTTGAAGTAATAGTGCCCGGAGAGTTCGCCGGCGAAGAGGCCGTCATTGTCGCGCATTTGTTGTTTGATAAAGGCGTGGCCGACGCGGCTCATCATGGGCGTGCCGCCGCCGGCGGTGATGACTTCCTTGACGGCCCAACTGCTGCGCAGGTCGTAGAAAATGACGCCCTTCTGGCGTGTCAGCATGTCCTGCGCGATCAAGGCGGTGATGATGTCCATGGGGATGATGGTGCCGTGCTCATCCGTGAATCCGACGCGGTCGGCGTCGCCATCGAAGGCCACGCCGAAGTCATACTTTCCGGCGCGCATTTTGGCCTGGAGGGCGTGATAGGTTTCCTCCAGGAGGGGATTGGCTTCGTGGTTCGGGAAGGTGCCGTCGAGGGTGTCGAACATGGGGTCGATGGTGAGGTGTTTCACACCATGCAGGACGCGCGCTTCGACGATGCCCATGCCGTTGGCCATGTCGGCGGCGATGTGCAGCGGGCGCTGCAGGTCCGCCACGGGGCGGATGTGGGCGATGTAGGCGTCGATGATGGCGTGGTGCCGCACGGTGCCGAGTTTTGCGGCGGCGGGGGCAAAAGCCTGCGTGGCGACGAGGCGTTCAATGTCCTTGATGCCGGTGTCGCCGCTGATGGGGATGGCGCGGTCGCGGGTCATTTTCATACCGTTCCACTCCCCGGGGTTGTGCGAGGCGGTGATCATCACACCGGCATCGGACGCGAGGGTGCCCACGGCGAAATAGAGCATGGGGGTGGCACAAATGCCGATTTCGATCACATCGCAACCCTGCATGGTGAGGCCGCGCGCGAGGGCGTCAAACAGCGGCGTGGAGTGGGGGCGCATGTCCCGGCCGACGACGACCGACTTGCATTTCAAGAATGTGGCGAAGGCCCGGCCGATGCTAAACATCAGGTCGTCGGTCAAGTCTTTGCCGTAGATGCCGCGAATATCGTATGCTTTGAAAACTCCAGCCATGTTGGACCTCGTGGTTGTGATTTGAATTCTGGGCTGTGGGGCATTTGCCCCAAAACAGCGGTTGACTATGCTACGTGTTGTCGGGAGGGCGTCAAGGATGATCCGGAAGAGACTGCGCAGAATCGCCAAGGTACTGGGCGTTGTGGTGGCGTTGTTGCTCGTGCTGGTGGCGGCTTTGCCGGCACTGCTGTCCACGTCGGCGGCGCGGCGGACGGTGCTGGCGCGGGTGAATCCGCATGTGGGCGGGGAACTGACCATTCAGCGCTGGTCCTTTGGCTGGCGCAGCGGTGTGCGTATTGAGCAACTGACATTTGTGGATGGTGAGGGTCGGTTCGGCGCAACCTTGGATCGTTTCAACATGTCCGGCGGGCTGCTCAAGCTCCTGGGAAAAACCAAAAATCTTGGCAACGTGGATGTGAGTGGCCTGCATGGCTGGTGTGATCTTGATCGCCTGGAGGCGGCGGAAGCGGCCGGTGTGCCCGCCCCGGCGGGCAGGCCAACCCCGGCGGACAAGCATTCGGCGACGTCAAAGAAACCAGATGCGCCAGCAAAACCGGTCGACGTGCCCACGGTGGCAAAGTTGCGCGCACCGCTGCCCCTCGACGTGATTGCCAAGCTGACGCTGAAGGATATTCGCGTTGAGGCGCGCAAGACCGGGCAATCGGCAACCACGCTGTTGCTGGATGGCACGCTCGATTGCGCCAGCCTCAAACAGCCGGTGCGGTTTGCGTTCGCGGCCGACTGTCGTGCGGCGGATGCCCGGCCGGCGGCAAGTCGCGGACCCGGATTGAAACTCGAAGGGTCTGCGCAACTGCTCAAGGATGGGGTCCTGGATCCCGCCGCGCTGGTCGCGTCAATCGCGTTCGGTGCGGACGGGTTCGATCTCGGTGGTCTGGCTGCGGCCAGGGCCTTTGCGCCGACCTTGCCAGCCATCGGCGGTCTTTGTGATAGCGCCTTACAGATTCAGGTGAATGGCTTGCGTGACATGCGTGCCGCGGGCAATCTGCAATTGCGCAATCTGGATGTCAAAGGCGGTGTGCTCGGTGCGGATCACCTGCAATTGGAAGAAGTACGCCTGGATCTGGATGTGGCGCGCAAGGGATGGAATCTGGACGTGCAGCAATTGAGTCTGCGTTCCGCTCCCGCGACATTCAAAGCGGTCGGGACTTTGGCCACGGCGGCGGGGGCGACCTACCCGACCGGCCAGATCACAATGCTTGGCGATGTGAATCTGGCGGACGTGGCGGCGCGATTGCCCCACACACTCAAATTACCCGAGGCCGTTCAGGTGCAGGGCGGTGTGTTTCATTTGGAAGGAAAAGCTGAAGGGCGCGGCGACGCGCTACGGTTGCGGGCCAAGGCATCGTTGCGCGACTTGCGCGGGAGACAGGGCGAGCTGGCGTTTCAGCAAGCCACGCCGATCGATCTTTCCGCCAGTGCTGTGCTGACGGCGGCGGGTCCGGTGATTGAGTCCTTCGACTTGCAGGCGGGATTTGCGTCGGCGAGCGGCGGTGGCAGTGCCACGGGCGCGATATTTCAGGTGAACGCCGATTTAGGGGCGGCGGCCAGGGAAATAGACCGGGTGGTCGGGCTGGGCGCGCTTGGGGTATCGGGACAACTTCGCGCGAAGTTGCAGGCGGATCTGCAAGCTGCCGACGCGCCGCGGGTGGATGTGGACCTGTCGTTGCGCGGACTTTCCGTGATCGGACTTTCCCAGTGGGAAGGGCTGGCGTCGGTGCCCGATTTTTCGGGTGAATGGGGCATGCGGGCGAGCTTGGCATTGGGGCAGGATGGTCGCATGGCGTTGAAGGGAACGCTGCTGGGAAATGCGCTAGAGCTGCGTGGCGGCGCGCTCGGCAGTGATCAGCCGCGCATCGCCTCGCTGCGCGTGGACCTGGACGCGGCGCGCGCGGGCGAACGGATCGATATCCGGTCGTTTGATGTTGAATCGCCATTGGTGAGTGCCAGCGTTTCCGGGCGGGTCGAATCGGTGACGGGGATGGTCTATCCGCGCATGGCGGTTGACGCACACGTGAAGGCGGACCTGGTGTCGTTGGCGCAGGCATTCCCGGCGACGCTGCATTTACAACCAGGGCTGCAGATTCAAGGGGGCACCGGCACGCTGCATAGCGCGGTGCAAGCGGACGGCGCGGTGCTGGGGTGGGACGCGCGGCTGGTGCTGTCGCCCCTTGCGGCCACGCGTGGCGGGCAGGAACTGCGCCTGGCGGAAGCGGTGACCGTGGAAACCCGTGGCAACCTGAATGCCAGCGGGCCGAAGGTGGAGATGTTGCGCATCACCAGCGGCTTCGCGCAGATTGAAGCGGCGGGCGATCTCGCCAAGGCCGATGTGAAGGTGCAAGCGAATTTGGATAAGGCGATGACCGAAGTGGGGCAGTTCGTTGATCTGGGCAAGCTGCGCCTGGGCGGACAACTTGGGGCCACGGTCGCCCTCAGCAGTCCCTCCCCGTCGGAGCGCAAGTTCGGCTTTGACGCCCATGTGGACAACTTGATGCTGGGAGGCGTAGCGCCGGAGACTTTGCGCCGGGAACAGGTGCGCGCGGCTGGTGACGCCGTGCTGTTGATGGCCGAGACAGGCAAGTTGACGGGCCTGCGTGCGGTTACGTTGCGGGTGGATGGTCTGCCTATCGGTCTCCATGGTCGCGTCGCGCAGGTTGCGTTGGCCGATGCCGCAACCGGGCAAGGGTTGCAGGTGACGGACGCCGAGCTGGGCGTCGAGGGGACGATGGAAGCGCTGCTGGCCTTTTGTCGCGAGGCGGGGTTGGTCAAGGGGGATATCCCGCTGACTGGTCCGCTGACGTTGGAAACGCGCCTCACCAGCAACGCGGATGGCGTGGAGCTACAGGCGTTCAAGTTTGTGTCGTAGTAGTAGCAGTAGTAGTGGTAGTAGTAGTGTACTTCAACCCTGAAAGGAAGAACCCGACTAA
>JAQCIA010000072.1 GCA_027620105.1 Verrucomicrobiota bacterium
CCCGCCGGCGTCAGCGCGGCCGCGCAGGAAGCCCTGCGCCCCGCACTGGCCCTGGTGGCACCGCTGCGCGGTTTCATCACCTGGTCTTCGAACCGCGACGGCAACCACAACCTGTATCGCATGGCACTGCCCGACCTCACGATCACCCGCATCACCGACCATCCCCACCCCGAGAATATCGTGCGCCTGTCGCCGGACGGCACGCGTGTGGCCTTCATGCGTTCGCAGGAACCTTGGGTCTCACTGCGCAATGACCTGCAGTGGGATGTGGTCGTGCGGGATCTCGCCAGCGGGGTGGAGCGGGTCGTGGCGCAGGGCGGCCATGCGCCCTCGTGGGCAGCGGACGGCCAAAGCCTTGTGTTCATCCGCAACGGTTCGGCCGCCGTGATCCACCACCTGGACACCGGCATGGAAACGGAATTCTATCGTGCTTCCCCCGGCGTGCAGTTGCAAACCCCCGCGCTGGACAGCACGGCGTCGCGCCTCGCGGTGAGCGTGCGCGGCCCCGGGCAATACACCGCCGTCATCGACTCCGATGGTTCCAAGTTAAAAATCGCGGGCGGCTGCCAGATCGCCTGGGGGCCAGACGACGCCTATCTGTATCATGTCGACAAGGGCGGCCGCGACCGCAACGCCTTTTACCGCGCCGCGCCGGATGGCTCGGATCGGCGCTTCTGGCTCGATCTCCCGGAACCCAACAGCCACGAATATTTTCCGCGCGTCTCGGCGGATGGCGCATGGATCGTCTTTGCTTCCGCCGCAAGCGGACACGAACACGACACGGAGGACTATGAACTCTTCCTCTGGAAAATCGGCACGCCCGCGGAAGCCGCCGTGCAACTCACGTTCCACACCGGGAACGACAGCTGGCCGGATATTTACCTGGAGCGGTGAACGGACGCCGCTCGCGCGACATCAGAACGAGTACCGCACCCCCAGCCCCCAGGCCACATGCTCCAGCGTGAACTCGCCGGGAATCTGCCGTTCCTTCTTCCCGTTCACATAGCGAACGAACGTCGCTTCGGTTGTGACTTCCATGTAGCGCAACATGGTGTCGACCGCCCAATGCTCCGTGATGAAATACGTAAACCCGCCCACCAGCACGATGCCCGTGTCGTCGTTCACATTCATGACGCGCGTGGTGCCGTCCGGCGAAAACGCCGCCCCGTCCGCCGCCGCGAATTCGGTCGGGTTCAGCCACCCCTGCGCCCACCAGGCGTCCTCATCAAATTCGGCGCCCATGAACGCCAGGCCAATGCCGGCATAGGGCACGTAACGATCCTGGATGGGATAGCGCACCTGTGCGGTGAGAATTGGTCCCGCCATGCTGACCGTGCCGTCCGAAAAGCCCGCCGCCGTCCCGTGCGAACTGTTATAGACCCGGGCTTCAACCTTGTCGTAGGTCAACTCCACGACGAAGTAGGGATTGACCACAAAATTTGCGAACAGCTTGACCGGCGCCAGACTCTGTTCGGCCTCGAGACGGTTGAGATTCCCCAGGTACGTGTCGACTTGCAACGGATCATCCGGCCGGGAATCGTCGAGCAGATTCACCGTGGTCAGGCGTGTGCCCACTTCGATGTAGTTCTGCAAAAACGCCACGATCGCATTTGGCTCGCGCTCCACCTGCGCCTGAGCCGGGATAGCGGGCAGACAGAGGCCAAGCGCTAAACAACCAACCGCCATGCGTAGCATCATCGTCATCCAAACTCCTTTTCATGGTAAACCCATACTATAGGTTGCACGCCCCGCGTCAGCAAGAAGGCGTGCATCCGGCAACACGCCGTCAGGCCCGCTCGCCAGACCCAGAAATTGGATTGTTATGACTTGCCAGGATGCGTAGGATGCCGCCGCGTGTGGAAGTCAGAATAGGCATGGGGAGTTTCAGCATGATGCGTCGGATTGTTCGCTCGTTGCGGTGTGTGGCCCTGATTGCCAGTGTCTCGCTTTTTCTCGGATGCGAAGATGACAGCGGGGGCGACGATTCCGGTACTGATTTTGGTGACAATGATCGCAACGTCATTGTCGCCTTGGGCGACAGCATCACCCGCGGCTACGGCCTCTCGGGCGGGGAATCCTATCCCGCGCAGCTGGCTGGCATGGAAGGCCGGCCCGTGATCAATAGCGGGTTGGATGGCGAGCACAGCTGGGGCGGGCGCGGACGCGTCAACGGGGTGCTCAGTCGCCACAAGCCAGGCTATCTACTGGTGCTATACGGATCGAATGATGCCATCGCCGGTGAGTCCCCCCAGAGCACCGTCGAAAATCTGCGCGGCATTGTCCAGGCCGCGAAAGCCAACAAGACCATCCCCATTCTCGCGACTGTCCCCACGGCCTACGACAGTCATGCCTTCATGGCGCCGCGCGTGGCGGCTTTGAATCCCCTGATCAAATCCATGGCATCGGAAGAAGGCGTGCGCGTGGCCGACGTGAACGGCGCGGTCAAAGATCGGTCGTTGTTCCTGGGAGACGGACTGCATCCCAATGCGGCCGGTGCCGGAAGACTCGCCAGCGCGTTCGGCGGCAAGCTGTAGTTGCACCGGGTGATGCGCGCGCCCGGAACAGGTGGATCAGGCTCATGCGCGTTTCCGTTGTAGTGCCGGTTTTCAACGAGGCCGACAACGTTCCTATCCTCGCGGAGGAACTGGCCGCCCTCCGCACCGCCATCCCCGAATTGGAAATCCTGTTTGTGGATGATGGCAGCCAGGATAACACCTGGAACCGCATCGAAGCGGCCGGACGAAAGCATCCCTGCATCCGTGGCATCCGTTGCCCCACCAACCGTGGACAGACCAACGCCATGCTCACGGGCATGCGGGCCGCACAGGGCGAGGCCATCGCCCTGATAGACGGCGATCTGCAGAACGACCCCCAGGATATTCCACGGTTGCTCGCCGCCCTCGATGCGCAGTGCGATGCCGTTTGCGGCTTCCGCGCCAAGCGGCGCGACACCTGGTCCCGCCGCGCCGCATCACGCGTGGGCAACCGCATTCGCAACTGGGTCACCCACGACGGCGTGCGCGACACCGGGTGCACCCTCAAAGTCCTTCGCGCACCGCTCGTCTGGGACGTGCCGCCCGTCGATGGTGCGCACCGCTTTCTGCCGGCTTACTTTCGCCTGCACGGACGGCGCATCAAGGAAATGCCCGTCAACCATCGGCCGCGCCAGCACGGGCAGTCAAAGTACACGAACTGGAAACGCCTGCCCCGCACGGCTTTCGACCTGATTGGCTTCATCTGGTACCGCAAGCGCGTGCTGCGGCGTCTCGGCGCTAAGCCCGGTACCGCGTGAGTCTACGCTGCCGCCCTCGCGCCGCGCGGGCGTCAGGGTCACCCCCCGCCAGCCTCGGCCCGCTGCGTCTTGCGTAGAATCCGCAGGTTGCGGAAATACATGAGGGGCAGAAACGCGTATCCCAGAATCACCGGCAGTTTGTCCACGTGCAGCGCATATATCAGCGAGATAAGGCTGCCCCAAAAGCTCAGATGCCAGAAGATGGGTGGCACCACCAGCTTCTGCTGGCGCTCGGACTTGATCCACTGAATCAGAAAGCGCGAAGTGAATAGCGCGTTTCCGAACAACCCCACGTATGTCCACACGATGGACTCCACATACAACCAGGGAACGTAGGGGCCCAGCACGGTTTCGAGAAACATGGAGTTCATGGCTGCGATTTCCCTCCCTGCCGCGTGGCCCGTACCACAATGGGTGAGCCCCAGGTCCGCGTCATTCCCAGGCCTCGACACACGCCCTCACCGAAGGCCGCAAGCGGCTGACAGTTCAGAGCACGGTAGAATGCCATTGGCAACAGAAGCTGGCGGGTCTCCCCATCCACGTGGAATCCCTGACGCACAAAAGCCTCGCGAATTTCCTGTGCCGCGAAGGCCTGCCAGTATCGCGTGTTGCCTTCCATCTTCTTCTTCGCTCCGAAAAGAGCCGGCGCAATCGCGTTCACCCCGCCGCGATTCGGAAAGTCGACGATCACGGTATCGGCCGCGACCCGGCACAGTTCCGCGATCAGCGCCTGCCATTCTTTGAAATGCGCGAGCATGCGCACGGACACGACCGCGTCAAACGCGCGGTCGGGAAAAGGCAGTGCGGCCGGTGGACTCACCACGAATGGACAGGTGCGCGTCACCGGACTGGCTTCCACGTGTGTGCGGCATTCGGCCGCGCTGCCGTGCACGGTCACGCGATACCCGGCGCGCACCAGTGGCTCCGCAAGCTGGTTGTGACCACCGCCCACATCCAGAATCGACGTTCCCCCGCCGGCGGGCATCAATCCCAGGACAGCCCGCGCCTGGACATCCAGAAACCAGGCTCCGGTTTTCCCCGCGAATCGCCGGGCATAGTCCGCGGACGCCGAATCGATATCCGGCACCTGCGCGTCACGTTCAGTCTGCTTGGAACCATCGGTCGGCATTGAAGGCCCACACTACCATCCCGCACCGGAATCAATCAATGCGGGGACGCGCCACGTGGTGAGACTTTTCGGGTTTCGATACGCCTGGAGGTCGCCCCACCGTGTGCGGCCATAATGCCTAAGAGCGGGCAATTTCAGGATGCCCATGGTAGCCCGGCATGCGCGCCCCGCCCCAATTGGCCCGCCCACTTTCTCACGCCCTTTGCCCCCCGTCAGTGATCGCCTTGCCTGCACGCCAGCTCGCATGGATCCCTGGCATGGATCCCTGGCATGGAACGCTTTTCCCTATACCTGCGATCGTTCACCTGGCACTTCTCACCCGACGCCAGTTCGTCCGAAAATCTTGGCGGACATCACACAATTGCGTAACATGTGCGTAATTCGATTTGGATGAACAGGGACTTGAGTCGGTAGACGCGCGCCGTATTGACGAGAGGACATGAATTCCCGTGGCAGCACGTCGCCGATACGGTTTTAAGCGCTCCTACATGCGCCGCGCGTTCTGGCGTGCGAATGGATTGATCACCGCCATTCTCGGCCTTTGCGGGATGGGCCTCATCATCACCTGCGTGCGCTATTTCATGGCCATCGACTGATGCCAGACGCCGCTGCGGACCACGCCCCGACTCAGTACTCGTGTTCAGCGGCAGGAAATGCGCCGCCCTGCACGTCCTGCTTGTAGGCAGCAAACGCCGCAGCCATGCCTTTGCCCAACTCGGCATAGCGCTTGACGAATTTTGGTGTGAATCCGGAAAAAAGTCCCAGCACGTCGTGGCTCACCAGGATTTGGCCGTCACAACCGGGCCCCGCCCCGATGCCAATGGTCGGCACCCCCACCGTTGCCGTGATCCCGGTCGCCACCGCCGAAGGCATGCATTCGAGCACGATCGCAAAAACTCCCGCCGCTTCCAGCGCGCGCGCATCCTCGAGGAGCAGTTCGGCCGCGCGGGCGTTGCGCCCCTCCACTTTGTAACCACCGATTTCGCGCAGGCTCTGCGGCGTCAGGCCGATATGCCCCAACACAGGGATGCCGTTGCGCACGAGCGTTTCAATCAGCGGCTTGCGAAAAGCGCCCCCTTCGATTTTGACCGCGCCAGCGCGCGCATCCTTCACGAATCGCCCCGCGTTGGCCACCGCTTCGTCAACGGACGCCTGATACGACATGAAGGGCATGTCCGCCACCACCAACGCCTGCTTCACCCCCCGCACGACCGCGCGCGTGTGGTGCAGCATTTCGTCCATCGTCACCGGGAGCGTATCCGGGTACCCGAGCACCGTCATCGCCAGCGAATCGCCCACCAGGATCAGCGGGATGCCGGCTTCGTCGAGCAGCCGCGCACTGGCGAAATCGAAGCCGGTCAGGCAAGGCAGTTTTTCCTTCCCTTTGGCGGCGCGAATCTTGGCGGCGGTCCAGGCGGTCATGGTTCGACCTCGTAATCGGCAGGCTGAAATTCACCACGTGTGTGTAAACAGAACCACGTCCGGTTTGGGCGGTAAAGCCAAAAGGACATCGGACACCGGCATCACCTGCCCCGGCACGACCAGATCCGGACGCACATCCGCCAGCGGCTGCACCACGAATCGTCGCGCCTGCCAGCGCGGATGCGGCACCTTCAGCCTGTCGCCGCGCAACACCCACTGGCTCGCATAGAGCATGTCAATGTCCACCGGCCGCGGTGCATGCCGCTCCCCCGTACGCACCCGCCCCAGCTCCGTCTCGATCCGCCACATCGCCTCGGCCATGGGCTCCGGTGCCAGCGCCGTGGTGATCACAACAACGGCATTGAGAAACGATTGGTCGGCGTGGGCCGGGTCCACATCCACCGGTTCAGTCTCGTATACCGCTGAGCTCGCGGTAATGCCCACGCCGGGAAGCGCGCCCAGACGCAGGCGCGCTTCCTGCAAATGCGCCAGACGATCACCGAGATTGGAGCCGAGACTGAGCCCGTATTCCATCAGAGCCCCAGCACGTCCTTCATCCCATACAACCCGGCCGGGCGCGACGCCACCCACGCCGCCGCGCGCAGGGCACCCATGGCGAAGGCATCGCGACTCGTCGCACGGTGCGTTAACTCAATGATCTCCGTATCGGATGCGAGGGACAGCGTGTGATCGCCCACGATGCTGCCGGCGCGCACGGCGTGCATCCCGATCTGCCCCCGCGGCCGTTCACCCGTGATGCCCTGCCGACCGTAGCAGGCCACTTGATCAAAATCCTGATTGCGCCCCTCCGCCGCGCCCTTCGCCAAAAACAGCGCCGTGCCGCTCGGGGCATCCAGCTTGTGGCGATGATGCGCTTCCACAACCTCAATGTCGTAGTCCATCCCCAGCGCGCGCGATGCCTGGCGCACCAGGTCCACAAGCAGGTTCACGCCGAGGCTCATATTGGGCGACCAGACAATCCCAACCCGCCGCGCGGCGTCCTCAACGCCACGCGTTTCCGCCAGGTCCAAGCCCGTCGTGCCAATCACCATCCGCTTCCCAAACTCCGCCGCCAACGCCGCATGCGCGGGGACGGCACGGTGATCGCTGAAATCAATGAACACATCTGCCGCCGACGCACGCCCAACGTCGTGACTCAAGGGCACACCGATGTCCGCCACGCCCGCCAGTGTGCCCACGTCCTGACCCAGCGCGGGATGATTGGCACGCTCGAGTGCGACACCCACGCGCAAATCCTTGAACGATGCGGAACAGCGCACAAGGGCCTGGCCCATGCGCCCCCCGGCCCCCAGAATCGCCAGCGTTGTCATAGCACGTCCTTGAGCGTCTGCCGCAGGCGGGCCTTCAACGCGTCGGGCATGGTGCACATCGGCAGTCGATACTGCTCCAGGATGCGCCCCTGCATCGCCAGCGCCGCCTTCACCGGAATCGGATTGGTGTCGATGAAGATGTCGCGGAATAGCGGATAGAGGCGCGTGTGCAGCGCCCGCGCATCCGTCCAACGCTCAGCCTGGATGGCGCGCACCATCTGGCTCACCAGCTCCGGTGCCACGTTCGAGGCCACACTGATCACGCCCTTGGCACCCACCGCCATCATGGGCAACGCCAGACTGTCATCACCCGACAGCACGGTGAACCCCGGACAACGGTTGAGGATCGCACTGACGCGGTCCACGCTGCCGGCCGCTTCCTTGATGGCCACCACCTGCGGGTGCTCCGCGAGGCGCGCCACCACGTCCAACGGAATTTCCCGCGACGTGCGCCCCGGCACATTGTAGAGCACCACGGGGAGTCCCAGATCGGCCACGGCGGAAAAGTGGCGATAGAGCCCCTCGTCGTTGGGCTTGTTGTAATAGGGTGTCACCTGCAAAGTCGCATCCGCCCCCGCCTCACGCGCGCTCGCTGTCAGCGTCAGGGCTTCAGCGGTGGAGTTCCCGCCCGTGCCGGCAATAATTTTCAACCGCCCGCGACTCACCCGCACCGCGGTGCGCACCACCTCCTGGTGCTCGTCGTAATCGAGGGTTGGCGATTCGCCGGTGGTCCCCACCGGCACAATGCCATCCACTCCGGCTTCGGCCTGCCAGTTGATCAGCGCCTCGAAACGGGCGAAGTCGACAGCGCCGTCCTCAAGGAACGGTGTGACAATGGCGGTATACGTGCCTGCGAACATCTCTATATTCCCGGCGCATTGCAGCGCAGCAATCGCGCAGTTGTTGGGGTATCAGTTGCCATTTTTTGCCGTCGCCCCGCGAAACGAATCCTTCACGCTTTCGGCAAGGGTTCGCTGCGAATCAAATCATCCAGCGTTTCCCGCGCCCGCACCACCCAGGCACGGTCGCCCTCGACCATCACCTCGGCCACCAGTGGCCGGCTGTTGTAAGTGGAGGCCATCGCAAAACCATACGCTCCTGCGCTCATGACTGCCAGCAAATCCCCCTCACCCACAGCTGGCAGGTCGCGATCCGCCGCCAGAAAGTCGCCGGATTCGCAGATCGGCCCCACGAGATCACCATGCAGAGTCTCGGTGGTCGCCTTCACCGCGCGAATCTCGTGAAAGGCCTGATACAACGCGGGACGCAGCAAATCATTCATGGCCGCATCGATCACCACAAACTTCTTGGACGGGTTTT
>JAQCIA010000073.1 GCA_027620105.1 Verrucomicrobiota bacterium
GCCCCTGCATTGCTCTTTGTTCGGGATTGCAGTCCGGGGCGCACCGGCCCGGAAAAGTTCCGCAACCTGCTTGCAATTCCCCGCTCTCAGGCCCCGTTATCCCTCAAGCCAGCCTCGCGCCGCCGTTGCACCGCATGAGGACTCCAAACCCCGCGCCATTCGGGCTATTTCGCGCTACTACGCCCTAATTCGGGCTCCCTCAACCTGCGTGCAAAGTCGCAATGCGCTTGGGCATTAAATAGTTAAAGATATGGCGCGCCCACGGGGAGTCGAACCCCGCTTACGTGGATGAAAACCACGTGTCCTAACCGATAGACGATGGGCGCCCTTGGCGTGGGAAACCACGGAAAGTAGCAGAATGACGCCGGGCGGCAACACTAAAAACCCCGCCCGTGCCGCCCTATTCGATGAACTGCTCCGTCTCGCGGTTGTGTTTGATCCCCTGCCCAATGCTCGTCTCGCCTCCGCGCAACGCTCCAAATACGGTGTGCAGGAGCAACACAATCACCAGCGCCGCCGCCAGACTGATGACCAGCGAAACCAACGACTGCACGTAGCTGCCCTTTTGAATCAGACACGTGCTCGGCACGGCGATCGCCAGCACCGCCAGCAATGCCGCCCCCCACAGCACCCATCCCCCCGCATGAAACTGCTGCCGCGCCATGCTCGCCGCCGCCAACCCCACGATGAGCGTGATGGCCAACACGGCGAAGGACCGCAAAGTGTCCGAGACCTTCAACCCCATGGATGAACCGACCGTGTTCATCACCAGCGCGAACGTGAAGGCCCCCAGCGCACTGGAAACAACGTATTCAAAATGGGTGGCCGGATTGAACAGCAGCGTGTGCAAATGGATCAGCATGGTCGGTAACATGTAAGCCTCCCCTCGGTTTCCCCGGTATGCTTCAAGACGCGCGCGTATTTTACCATGTCGGCGTGAAGGGTCAATTCACCGGTTGGCACGGTGCTCCGCACAAACCGCTGGTTTTCAGCGTTCGCCGATGCGGTAGAAGGGGAGATAACGGTAATAGACCTCGAGGCAAAGCGTCGCCATCGTCGTGGCATACATGCGTCCACCGCGCTCACCGAGTTGGTCCACCGGATCCCAACTGCCATCCGCCGCGCCGCCCTGCCGCTGCCCCGCGAGCAGCGTTTCGCGCAGCGCCACATTCCACGTATCGAAATCCTGCGTGCCGGAAAGATGCAGCGCGAGCGTGGCGTAGTACCAGTAGTAGAAATGAATCACGCCGCGCTGGGCCAGGTTCCATTCGGGCAGGTTCGCCATCAGGTAGCGCGCGGACTCGGACTCACCGCGCGCGCGCGCATCCTGCCCCATAAACAACTGACAGAACCATCCCTCGGCCGTCATCACCGGCGTCGGTCCGTGGCCTTCCTTATACGCATACAGCCCGCCTTCCTTGCCGCGCCGCACTTTGTCGAGCCATTGTGCCGTCCATGCATAATGCTGCGGTGGCACGTGGATACCCGCAATCTCCGCGCTCTTGAGCGCGAGCACCTGCCACCCGGTCACTGAGGTATCGCTATCCTCGCGCGGATGATAGCGCCAGCCCGCCTCGGGATTCTGCGCCGCGAGCACAAACTGCACCGCACGTTGCGCCGGCTCCTTCAGCCTGGCGTCGCCGGACAGTGAATAACTTTCGCACAGCGCCGCCGTGGCCATGGCCTGCACATACAACTGCCCGCCCTGCCGCAAATCGCCATCCGGCGCCTGCCCCGCGACCAACCAATCCAGCCCCTTGCGTATCGTTTCCTGGTGATCACCGCGGTTGTGCGTGTAGCCGGCGCCCAGGTACGCCAGCAACGCCAGACCCGTCACGCCCACATCCCCATCCGTGCGATCCCCCGCCCCACCGCACGCCTCGACCGTCGCAAAGCCGTCCACATCCCAGCGTCCGTCCGCGCTCTGCGCCTTGGCCAGCCACGTCAGCGCCCGCTCGACCGCCCCTTCCGTCTCCGCGCTGCCGCCCAACTCCTGAATCATCTCGCGCCGCTTCTCCGGCGACCGCAGGGAGTAGATCAATTTCTGCCGCGACAGCTGCGGCGACGCGCGCATCTCCGCCGCCGCCACGTCGCGATACATTTTTTTGCGCGTACTGGACGGCAGTGCGTCCGCAATCTGCACCCGCGCATGGGCTGTGGCGCGCACATCCGCACCGCCCCCGACAACCGAGGGGAGCCGGCGCGCCGCCTCCGCCTTCACTGCCAGCGCCGGCACAGTCGCGGACGTGGGCATCGACCCCGCATCCGCCGCCGCACCGGCCCCCGAAACTTTTGTCACGGCAATGGCTGGTCCCGTCGCTGGGCCTGTGCCCGGCGTCGGCTCCGCCGCGTAAACAAGTTCACCGCGCGCGTCGACACCCGGACTGAAAGCCAGCGGCACCATCTCATCGTGTGACCAATCTCGCGCGGCCACGACGCGTAGTTCCGGCGTCGCCACCTGCGCATCTGGCCTCACGCCCGTGGCGCCGTCGACTTCACCGCCCACCACGCTGCGCGCGGGCTGCATATCCCCATGCCCCTGTATCGGCGCGGCGGGCCGCATCGTCGCATGTGTCGCGCGCATCTCCGCGGCACCTTCCTGATCCGACCGCGCCACCACCAGCGCGTTGCCGGCCCCCGTTGGCATGCGCCCGGGTTGCTCCGCCCCTTCCTCAACCCGTACCGCCGCCGCCTCACCACCCGCGACAGCCTCCACCCCATGCGACACGCGCACCCCAGCCGCCCCCGTGGCCAACGCATCCGACACGTCAGCCGCCCCCCGCATGGCCGAGGGCGGTGCGGGAAACTCATCATCAAATCGCGCAGCCGAACCGCGTACGGTCACCGCCGGCATGCCCGATCCGCCCGGCGTGCGGGGCAAGGTGTCGGGCGCATCTACCGCACGCGCGCCTTGCGTAGCCGTCACGGTCAGCGCGGCTCCTGCCCGCACCATATTTGGTGCGTCACCACTTTTCTCGCCGGCCTCCGCCGTGGCCACCGCGCCCGCCTGCGTGGCAACCCGCACGCGCGCATCCGTCGCCGGCGATCCGCTGCCAGCCGCGCGCGAGATGTTCGCGCCCACCGTGCCTTGCGCACGCGACGCTTCCAATAAGGGTACCGCTTGGTCCGCGGCCAGGCTGCCGGTAGCTGTCGCCGTCGCCGCAACCAACGGTGCCTGCGGGCCTCCTGTCGGCGCCCCCTCCACAACACGCGCGTCACTGGCCATGCGCTCCGCCGCCAGCGCAACGCCCGCCTCGGGACCACCCATCGCTGGTGCATCGCCCTCGGCCACGGCCACCGACGCCGCCGGTGTTGCCAATCGCAACGGTTCGGCTTGCGCACCAGCTTGCGGCGCCGCCGCCCCTCCCACCGCATCATGCACCTGCAACGCCGCGGTCGCTCCCACCGGCGCCGCCGCTTGCACCGTCTGCCTTGGCGTGGGGCCGGCCCCTGTCGCTGGCGCCGCCACGCCCATCTTTGCGCTGGGTTCTGCCACGGGCGCGCTTCCAGCGATTTTATCCGGCGTCATCGGCGCAGGCGCCGCCTTGGCAGAGGGTTCGGTCTCCGCAACTGTTGCCAGCAGTGCTTGGCGATTTTCAACCGGAACGGATCCGGCCTCGGCTTTCACGGTGGCCGTGGGTGTCGCCTCCGTAATCGCTGGCTTCACCTCCGCCACGCGCGGCCTTGCCTCCGCCGGTGCATCGCGGTGGGGTGCTGGCGCCGGCGCAGACGTGGCCTTCGGTTGTGGCGTATCCGGCGTCGCCACAGTCACCGCTCCCGCCTGCTTCGTCGGTGCGTCAACCGCGCGTGCCTCCGGCGCCTCGGCAGCTTTCTCAGTCGGCAGATCCAGTTCCTGCGCGCGCGCCAGTGCCGGCTTGGTCACATCCGGCCTCGGGGCCTCTTTTGCCTCCGCCAGCGCCGCCGCAACGTTCGCCGCCGGCGCCGATGCTGACGCCAGCTCCACCACCGCCTGCGGTGTGGCCTGGCCGGCGGGGGCCGCCGGCTTATCCACCGCCACGCGCGCCTCAACCTCCTTGATGCGCTGCGCCTGTTGCCGTTCCAGCAGTGCGCGCGTATCCGCGTCCCGCAGCGCCACCGCGTCCTGGCGCAGCAACGCGCGCGTATCCCCTTCCAAGCGCGAGGACAATCCCGACATCACTTCGTGCCGCGACTCCACAGCATCCGACGACTGTTCCACCATGGGCAGGCGCAACCAGCCAAGCAGCAGCATCAGCAGCGTGTGCAGAAAAATGCTGAGCAGCAGGCAGGCGGTGACGGAACGCAGCGCGGGCCACTGCAAATGCGCGACCCATGTGACCACCGTCAGCAGGGCCAGCCCCGCCAGCATGCTCCCGCCTGCGCCGCCGGTCAACCGATCCGCGAACGCCGCATAGTGCGCGCGCACGGACGGCACCAGCAGCGGGAGTAACACGCTGGCGGCCAGCGCCACCCAGCCGGTGATGACAATCCCGCGCAGCCCCCGTTGTGCCACGGAGTGGGTCACGGCGGGGATGTCTGGCTGGTTGTCAGAAATGTGCGCGACACACCGCGCTTCTCGCACAGATCGAGCACGTCCACGGCATATTGCAACACCGCCTGCCGGTCCCCGCGCACCACGACCACCTGCTTCGGATTCTGCGCCAGCGTGCGCGCGAGCAGATCATCCAAGCCCGCGAGGTCCATATCGTTCCCCGCCACCAGCACGCGCCCCGCCTGGGTGACATTAACCACCAGTTCCCGCGGCGTGGCCGTTACCGGCCGCGCGTGCCGGCTGGACGGCGGCATCACGCGCACGTCGCGCTCGATATCCGCGAATTTCGTGGCCACCAGAAAAAAGATCAGCAGCAGAAAAACCATGTCGATGATCGGCGTCATGTTGATGCCGACCTCGAGTTCCTGCGCCGGGCGTTTGATGTGCATGCGGCGGTCCTCCGCGAAAAATGCCGAGACGGGGTTCGATCAGTGGCGGGCGGGAATACGCACGACCAGTTCCTCGGCAATCGTGTCGATTTCTGTCACGTAGGCTTCAATTTTTTCAGCGTAGATGTAATAGATCACCAGCGCCGGAATCGCGATGGAAAGCCCCACGGCCGTGGTCACCAACGCTTCATAGATGCCGGCGGCCAGCAATTCCGTGCGCCCGAGCGCCTCCGCCCGGGCCGCCACGGTCATGAAGGAGCGCATCATGCCGGTGACCGTGCCCAGCAGGCCGAGCAGCGGAGCGATGCTGGCAATCATCGACAGCACGCGGCAATTTCGGCGCAGCAACCCCGCTTCGCGCGCACCGGCATCTTCGATGGATTTTTCGATTTCAGGCAACGTGCGTTCGGCACGGCGCAGACCGGATGCCACCACGCGGGCGAGCGGATCGCGCCGCGCTTCCATCTCCCGCAGCAGCACCGCGGCGTCCAGTTGCCCCGTAGCCTCGCGAATCGCTTGCGTCACACGCGCCAGCGTTTCCGCCGGGATCACCTTCATGCGACGTAACCCGATGGCACGCTCGACTGCGAAGGCCACCATGGCGATGCTGCACAACCCCAGCGGATACATCAGCGGCCCGCCCTTCATGAGCAGTTGCAACAGCGTGAGTTTGCCATTCTCCGCCGCCAGCGCCGTCTCCACCCCCGCCGCCGCAGCCGGCGCCTGTGCCTGCGCCATCACACCCACCACGGCCAGCAACAAGACACCACACAACAGCAAACCCCGTTTAACCATGTTCATACTCCTCGCGCGCATTGTCCTCAATCTCCCGAGACCGGGTGGCGCCACGCCATCACGCTATTCCTACCGCGTATTTTTATGTGGGGAGGGTCGCACGCCACCGCAACTGCCGATTGTGCCTGGACCACTATTTCAATTCCGCCAACCGCTCTTCCGCCAGCTTGGCCCAGGTCGATCCCTTCGACGACTTCGCCACCGCTTTGTACGCCGCCCGCGCCTCGTCCATCGCCCCCAAGGCCTCCTGGCACTTTCCACTTTCAAACGTGGCCGCGGCCAACCACTCTGCATGGGCCCCATAGATGGCCTGCACGCGCAGATACGCAACCAGTGCCTGTTGAAAATTCTCCTGCGCCTGCCATGCCTGGCCCGTATAGAACTGCGCCCGCGCCGCCACCTCGCCGCGCGTCCGCGCCGTGACCTGGCCAAACGCTTCGCGCGCAGCGTCAAACGCCTCCAGTTCGTAGCGCGCCTTGCCGAGCAGGAAAAACGCTTCCGCCGCCGACGCATGATCCGCATGTTCGCGCGTTACCGTCTCCAGCACCGCAATCGCATCCACCGGCTTGCCCTCGGCGATCAGGCAATTGCCCAGGCCCACGGCCGCCTCCGGTCGATACGCGAACGCCGCGAACGCGGCATTGTCGAGCAGGCTGCGATACCGCTCGGCCGCCACATCGGGCTGACCCGCCTTCGCGTAAGCCTGCCCCGCCTGAAATAACGCATCCGCCAGCAACTCGCTCTTGGGATTTTTTTCCTGCACCTGGTCGAAGGCCTTCGCCGCCGGTGCAAAATCTTCCGCCAGCCACAGGGTCCAGCCGATGCGGTAGTACGCCTTATCTTCCAGCCGCGCCGCATCCTTGATCTTCAAAATCCGTTCAAAACGTTCGCGCGCCTCGACCAGCAGCTTCTGGCGCTTCTCGGCGGACACCTCCGGCGCCGTGGCCTGCGCATAGCTGGCCTCGGCCAGGTGAAAGTTTGCATCGGCCGCCAGCGCGTCCTCGGGGAACCGTTCCGCCAGCGTCCCAAATGCGGCGCGCGCCTCCGCATCCCGTCCGGCCTCGCGCCAGGACCAGGCCTGCTCATAGATCAACCGCGCCGTATCGTTCGTTGCGGGGTAATCGTTCGCCGCACGACCAAACGCCTCGGCCGCCTCGCCCCACGCTTTCTGTTCCTGCAAGCAGTAGGCCAGCGAGACTGCCGCCGCCCGCGCCACGTCATGCCGCGGCGCATCCTTGAGCAGTTCCCGCAACACCTCCGTCGCCTCGCTCCATTGCTTCAACTCCATCTGGCAGCGCGCTTGGCGGTAGCGCGCCTGCGGTGCCAGCTCCGCACCGGCATACTCTTTCGCCACCGCCGCAAAATGTTCCGCCGCCGGCGCCCAGCGTCCCTGATCGGCGCGACACAAGCCGAGTCCGAAGAGCGCAAACGGCGCGAGCGGTCCCTGCGGCTGCGCCTTGTGAACCTCGGCATAGTCACCCGCCGCGGGCTCATAATCCTTCAGCGCATAGCGGCATTCCGCCATCTGATAGCGGGCCTGCGACGCCAGCTCGCTCCCGGCATACTCTTTCAAAAAGCGCGCATAGGTGTCCGCCGCTATGGCCCACTTGCTTTCCTTGGCACAGGCGGCGGCCAGGCGCAGCAACGCATCATCGCCATAGCGCCGGTCGCCCGCATCATTCAGGTACGCCTCCAGCGCGGCAATCGCCTCACCCGTCCGCCCCGCCTCCGCCAGACAGACCCCCTTGAGATAGCGCGCCTCGGCTGCGATCACATCACCGGCATCGTTGTCTTGCATCTTGCCCAGACGATCCAGCGCTGCATCAAATTTCCCGGCATCACGCGCGATCCAGGCCAGCCGAAAGTGTGCCCGCGCCCGGTCTTCTTTCGACGCATCGTCACGCGCGAGCAGTTCCTCGTAGCGCGTCACCGCGGGGCCGTGCTTGCCCCCCAGGAATCGATTTTCGCCGCTTAGGAAGATCACCTGTGGCGCCAGCGCGTTCGTCGCGTAGCGGGAAAGAAATTCGCCACAGCGTGCGTCGGCGTCATCAAACCGGTCGGCCCGATGCAGCGCCACGCTGGCAGAATACAGCGCGCGCGGCGCCTGCGCGCCGGTGGGCTCTGCATCCGCATAGCCACGCAGGGCTTCCGCGGCTTCCACGCGCTTGTCCTGCGCGAGCAGGGCATCGCCCAAGCCCAACCGCGCGTCACCAGCACGCGCGGAACCGGGATGGTCTTTTAGCAGCGCCGCAAAGACCGCCTCCGCATCCGCGGCACGCGCCAGCTTGAGCAGGCTCAGCCCGAGCCAGTAGGCCGCTTCGTCTTTACCGGATGCCCCCAGCGGCCGCAGGCGCGCCTCCGCGCCAGCGTAATCGCCAGCCTCGTACAAAAACATGCCGGCATACAACCCGGCCTGCAAGGCCTTCTCACTGGAAGGGAAGCGGCCCGCAAAATCGATGAACGACGTCGCCGCTTCCTTGAGGCGACCGTCCTTATATTGCGCCAACGCCAGCTCAAAGGCCGCATCCTCGGCGAAGGCGCTCGCGCCGGCGGCAACCGGCGCGTAGTCCTTTACCGCATCCGCATAGGCCTGCTGCTGATAACGTGACTGCGCTTGCCGGAACTGCGCTTCGTCGCGCAAGGTGCTTTTTGGATAGCGCCGCAGGAAACGCGCGAAGGCCTGCTGCGCATCGGCCTGGCGATTCAGATTGAAGAGCGCAATGCCGCGATAAAACTCGCTCC
>JAQCIA010000074.1 GCA_027620105.1 Verrucomicrobiota bacterium
CCGAAGCCGTGACCTACGCGGGACCGGAGCAGACGGTGCTGCTGACCAATGCGCTGGCGCGTGTTGTGGTGTCATCGCATGGCGGCACGATCGTGCATGCCGAATTGCCCGCATTTCGGGCCTCCCTCGACAAGTCCAGCGGTCCTGTTGAGTTGGATTTCGCCGATTCCCCCGCGCTGGCACTGCACGGACTTGGAGCCGCGGATGTTTTCGCGGATTTCGATTTGGCAATGGCGCCGGGTAGCGATGCGGTGGTGGCGCGCGCCCGGAACGGTCAGGGCGTGGTGCTGGAGCGCACGATTCGATTGGTCGATAGCTATCACCTCGAGGTGCTGGACACCTTCCGCAATGATGGGTCAGACAGCGTAACAGTTCCCGCGCATGCCGTGGCTGTCGGGCCGATGCGCATGAATTCCGGTGAGTCCCAGATGCAAGGGATGGTTTTCCTAGGGGTTGACACACTGGCTGCGGATGGCAAGCACGACGTCGAGCACTGGGGTAAGGAGGCCAACGATATTCTCGGTATCGGTGGTGGTATTGGTTGTTCGCGGCCAAGTACGGCCAATGTTCCGGTCCGGGCCACCCGGGGGCTGACCGAACCGGTTGCCTGGCTGGCGGCGAAGAACAAGTTTTTTGTGCAGATTCTGGTGCCGGATACTCCCGCCAAACGCGGGAGCATCACGGTTGAGCGCGACGCGGAATCCAAGGTGGTGGAAATCGCGTCTGTTTCCGGTGCGCTTGAATTTGAGGGGACCACGCTGGCCCCGGGCACGTTTGAGACGCGCCGCGCCACGTACTATGTGGGACCCAAACAGTACGGACTGCTGAAGGAACTAGGCAATCGGCAACAGGACATCATGCAGTTCGGCTGGTTTGGCTGGTTCCGCTGGATTTGTGCGTCGCTGCTGCACGCGCTGAACTTCTTCCACGGCATCATTCCGAATTACGGCGTGGCAATCATGCTCGTCACCCTGGTCGTGCGCCTGGCGTTCTGGCCGATCACGCAGAAGGCCACGGCCAGCATGAAGAAGATGCAGAAGATTCAGCCGCTCGTGATGGCGATCCGCGAGAAGCACAAAAAAGATGCGCAGAAAATGAACCAGGAAGTCATGCTGCTCTATCGCGAGCACCGCGTGAATCCCATGTCGGGCTGCTTGCCGATGCTCGTGCAGATCCCGGTTTTCATTGCGCTCTTCACCGTGTTGCGCAGCGCGGTTGAATTGCGCTATGCCGAATTCCTCTGGATCCGGGATCTTTCCGAGCCGGAGAATCTGCTGCACGGCATGATTCCGCTCATCGGATCGCTGAACATTCTGCCGCTGTTCATGACCGCGACCACGCTCATCCAGCAGAAGATGACGCCCATGGCTGGCGATCCCATGCAGCAGAAGATCATGATGTATATGCCCATCATGTTCCTGTTCTTCTTCTACACCATGCCCTCGGCGCTCGTGCTCTATTGGACGGTCAGCCAGTTGCTCGCGATCCTGCAGCTCAAGCTGCAACAGCGTAAAGACAAGGACGACCCGGCGCCGGTGGTGGTGCCAGCGGGCGGTGCCAAGCGGCGGTAGTCCGCCATGGCGCTGGCCCTCGGCCGGCCTATGTGGACTTTTTCCCGAACTGGAAGCGGTGTTCCGCGCCGGCGCGCAGGCGCTGCACAATGATGCGGTGGCGCCAGAGCACGAAGACCGCGAGCAGTGTGAACACGGCGGGCGTGACGGGGGGGGGCTCCAGCCACCAGGCACTGGCGGCCACGGCCACCGCGGCCACCATCGAGGCCACGGAAACATAGCGGGTGATCAGGAAGGACAGGAGCCACGCCGCCAGTCCGATGCCCATGGCCTGTGGCGAAACGCCGAGCAAGACGCCGCTGGTGGTGGCCACACCCTTGCCGCCTTTGAAGCCGAGGTAGATTGGCCAGTTGTGTCCGGCCACAGCGGCAATGCCATAGGCCAGCGCCAGGTAAGTCGGTGCGGGAGCGGTACTGTCGGCGAGCGCCGCCGTGACCTGTGGGAGGCATGCGGTGGGGGCCAAGCCCTTGAGCATGTCGAGGGCATAAACGAGGATGCCCCAGGATTTTCCGACACTGCGAAACACGTTGGTGGCGCCAATGTTGCCGCTGCCGACTTTGCGAATGTCCACGCCCCGCGCACGGGCAACGAGCAGGCCGAACGGGATGGCGCCGACGAGGTAGGCGGCAAGTAGCGACAGTGGAATCAAAAGGGTTTGCGGCATGGTGTCCTCGCGAGTTTTCTCAGGTCTTGCGATCCTTGATTCCACGGGCAATGCCTGCGAGCGGCGCGCGCCGAATGGCATCCAACTCCGCAAGGGCTTGATCGGCAGCTTGCAGGAGTTTACGAACCTGATCCTGTGCTTCGTCGACAGTCATCACGCTCAGGCAACTTAAGGGTGGGGGCCTGGCCGGTGCGCTACCCGCGGAGACTGGGTCACCCGCATCCAGCAAATCGTCGGTGATCTGAAAGGCCGCGCCCAGCGCGTCGCCATAGCGGGTCAGTGCGTCCAACTGGGTGGGCGAGGCTCCCGCGGCGATGGCCCCCATGCGGGTGGCGGCGCGGAAGAGATCGCCGGTTTTGTGCTGATGAATGAATGCGACCGTTTCGGCGGTGGGAGTCTTGCCCGCGGCGGCGATGTCTTCAACCTGACCGCCGACGACGCCCTGGCTGCCGGCGGCGATCGCAAGTTCCGCAACCAACTGCGCACCATCTTCGGGAGCCCCGGCCAGCCACGCGAATGCCAGCGCCTGCAGGGCATCGCCGACGAGCACGGCATTGGCCTCGCCGTAGGCCACATGCACGGTGGGGCGTCCGCGTCGCAGCGCATCATCATCCATACAGGGCAGATCATCGTGCACCAGCGTGTAGGTGTGCAGGATTTCCAGGGCCAGCGCCGCGCGCATGGCAGACTCCCGGGCCGCGGGGGAGAGCGCGGCGGAAACGGTTTCCGCGGCCGCGAGGCAGAGAATGGGGCGTAACCGCTTGCCGCCCGGAAAGAGGCTGTAGCGCATGGCGGTGTGCAGGACGGCGGGGCGCGTGCTGGCGGCGGGGAGACGCCGGTCCAGTTCGCGATCAATCTGATCGCGTTGCTTGCGAAGGTAAGTGTCCAGATCCAGCATGCGCGTAGGTGTCTACGCTAGCCGAAGGTTGCGGTGATTGCAATTCCGTGCAGCCGGCGCGGGGGCGAGCGACCACATTGACAAGGTCACGACGCAAGGGTAACGTACTGGGAATATGCCGACCTATGATTACGAGTGCCAGAAGTGCGGGCACACTTTTGAACAGTTTCAGCGCATTACCGAGGATCCGCTGAAGCGTTGTCCAAAATGCAAGGGCAAGATCCGGCGCCTGGTGGGTACTGGGGCAGGGATTATTTTCAAAGGATCGGGATTCTACCAGACCGACTACCGCAGCGACAGTTACAAACAGGGGAAGAAGTCGGAGCCGGCGGCAAGCACGCCGGCGGCTCCCACAACCTCAAGTCCGTCAGCGCCGGCCAAAACAAAGGATTGAATCTGTGAGTGGTAAACAATCCGAATTATCGTGTGCTAAGTGCGGTTCGGTAAATCCGCTCGGGCGGGTATTTTGCGGTGCCTGTGGAGGACGTCTCGACATAACCAACATGACGCGCGGCAGCGTATCCAAGATGTCGTTGTCGCTCGGCGCCATCGGATCCAGCGCGCGCGTGCTGGCATCATCCATTGGGGGTGCTGTGCTGTTGGTCATTTTCGTGCAAGTGGTCTTGGCCATGACTGCGCAGTCGCGTTTGATCGGTGTGGAAGGCCGGCGGGCGGGCGCGTCAAACGTGGTGGCGCTGGCTCGCACGGCGGGCCACATCGGCCTCGGACAAGTCGTGGGGCGCAGCCTCACAGAAGCCGATCTGAATGGGTACCTGTATGGCGACACGCTCAGGCGCATGAAGGTGGAAGCATGCAGCGCCGATATCCTGCCGGGTGGAATTCGCGTGCGCATGCTGACGAAAATGAGCTATATCGATGTGGGATCTTGGCGCATCCAGCCGAAGCTGTCGTACGAGGTCACCGCAATTCCTTCCGGCAATCAGTTGCGTTTCCGAAAGGCGCGTATCGGCTTGTTGCCGGTGTTCGGACCGCTGAAAACGCACGTTATCCGTAAATTGTACGCGCATCTGTCGCTGTTGCCTGAGTGGAAAGCCTGTGCAAGCATCAAGGAAATCCAAGTGAGCGAAGACCGGATTGACGTGTCGATTCAAAAGCAGTGATGTTGCCACTGCCGGTGGGCGGTTTTTTCCCTGCGTCATCGTCGGCTTGATGTTTCTGCCGTGCGCGGCTCCCGCGCAGACCGTTGGTGACGTGGGCCGTCCCGCGCCGGTCGCGTCAAGCATGGTGCATGACACGGCACACCGCCTGTCGGTGATTGCCACCAACAGTGCAGAGAAACTGGAAGTCCTGCGCTGGGCCGGTGAGCGGATCACGCGTGTCGAACGCATGACCCGGATTTCGCGAAATACGCCCGGAATCAGCTTGCGGTTCGTTCTACTTCCCGCCGATGCGACCTTACCGCCATTGTCCGCGGAGCAAAACGTCGAAGACGGGAAGGTCGTGCAACGGTTGATTATGCGCGGCATGGTCACGCGCACGGCGGCGGATGAGCATCTGTGCCAGTTGCTGATGCTGGGCTACATGCTGGATCATTGGGAGGGCGTGAAGGCGGATCGCAACAAGTCCCAATGGGTGGAGCAGGATCTGCCGGCGATCCTGCCGGTGTGGATGTGGCGCGGCCTGGCTGGGTGCCTGGAACCAGAATCGCGCGCGGTGAGCAGTGATCGCGTTGCCGCGGCATGGGGCAGCGGACAACTCGTGCCGCTGGTGCCCTTTCTGCGTGCCAGCGCTGGCGCGGCGCCAGCATCGCCACTCCCGCTGCCCGACGAACCTCTGCAAAGCGCCTACGCGACCATGCTGATGCACTGGCTGCTTTCCATGCCGGAATCGGATGTGTTGCTGGATGCCTTGTGTGCCGATCTCGCGGCCGGTGATCCCATCACGCCCGAGCGACTGGCGGATGTTCTGCCGAACTGCCCATCCGTCATCGACCTCGAAGAGCGCTGGGATGCATGCATGCTGTCGCAGGCGCGATCCATTCATATGCTTGGTGAAACACGTCGTTCGGATGTGGCTCGCTTGGAAGAGGCCCTGCGGCTGGCCCGTGGCGCGGACGGCATTCCGAGGAAGTCAGGTTTCCCGGCACACGGTTCGCTGGAGGATCTCGCGGCGCATCGGGATGCACGCTGGCTGCCTGGCGTGGTTAACGTCAAGACCGTGCAATTGCGGATGCTGGCGCTCGGGCGCGGGGAAGAATTCCGGGAAGTGGTTGAGCAATACTGCACCTATCTGGCGGGGCTCAGGCGCAGCCATCGGCGTGTTCCCGACGTGGCGGCGCTGTGGCAATCCGCGGACACGGCCCGGCAGGCGCTGGCCCGGAATCTGGCTGGGGAATCCGCTGCGGAGGCGAGCACCACGAATGCGGTGCCGGCGTCCCCGCACTTGACGCCATCGGACGGGTAATGGAAAGTGATTCGATGGCGATTCGTAAAACCATAGTCGGTCATGTGGACGCGGCCGTACTCGCTTTTACTGCGGGCAAGGATGTGCAGCTGGATCTGGCGCTAGCGGAAGCCGATTGCATTGGCACCGCCGCGCACGTGACCATGTTGAGTCGCATGCCCGGCGTCAACATTTTGACTGAGCGTGATCGCAACGCCGTGGTGCGCGAGTTGATCACGATCATGCGTGCCGCGCGGCGCGGGACGTTCCGCATTCGCCCCGAAGATCAGGACGTGCATCTGGCTGTCGAACGGCTGCTCACACAGAAGTTGGGGCATGTGGGCAAGCGCGTGCACACGGCGCGCAGCCGCAACGATCAGGTGGCCACCGATTTGCGCCTCTATGCCAAGGAGCGTTTGCTGACCTTGCAGGATCGCATGGCGGACCTCGCGGGGGCACTGCTGCGTCTGGCCCGTCGCCACGTGAATGTGCCCATGGTGGGGCGCACGCATTTGCAGCCCGCGATGCCGAGTTCCGTCGGCTTGTGGGCATCGGCGCACGCGGAAAGCCTGCTCGACGATGCCATCCTCTTGCGAGCCGCCTATGATGTGAACAACCGCTGTCCGTTGGGGTCCGCCGCCAGCTATGGCGTGTCTCTGCCGATTGACCGCGCGCTCACGGCGCGGCTGTTGGGTTTTCATGGCCCGCACCAGAATGTGCTCTACGCCGGGAATGGACGCGGTAAGTGTGAGTCCGCCATTCTCGCATCATTGGCGCAGGTGATGGTGACGCTCTCCCGGTTTGCGGAGGATTTGATTCTCTTTGCGATGCCCGAGTTTGGCTACTTCACGATGCCTGCGGCGTTCGGAACCGGGAGCAGCATCATGCCCCAGAAAAACAATCCGGACGTGCTAGAACTGATTCGAGCCCGTGCCAAAATTGTATCGGCCCATTCGGCTGCGGTCACCGCCATCGTGCAGGGGCTGCCCAGCGGGTACAGTCGCGATCTGCAGGAAACCAAAGAGCCGTTTCTGGAAGGTCTGCGCGTGACCGCCGCCTGCGTTGATGTCCTGGTGCCATTCGTGGAGCAACTGAGGGTGAATCGTCAGAAGCTGCTGGCGGGCTTCACGCCGGCGGTGTTTGCCACGGATCGCGCGCTGGAACTGGTGGCGGGAGGCATGCCGTTCCGTGATGCTTATGACCAAGTCAAAGCCAACCTGGGCGAGTTGAGCATGGTGAACCCGAAACTGGCAATCCGGGCCAAGACACATCTGGGTGCGCCAGGGGGCTTGGATTTCCGTGGTTTCGCCGCGCGCGTTCATCAGGAGCATCGCCACGTGGCTGCGGAGCGTCGCCGTTTTCACGGGGCGGTCACGCGTCTGCTGGGCGTCGATTATCCGGCGCTGGGTTAGCCAACGGACGCCGCGCAGGGCGGGTCGCCGGAGTGGCTACGGACGTCTGGGACCGCACGTCATGCAAATTCCCGAAAAACTTCGGACAAAGCTGCGCGAGCTTCCAGATCAGCCGGGCTGCTACATGTTTCGTGATCGCCGCGGGCGGATCATCTACGTTGGCAAAGCCGCGTCATTGCGCAAGCGCGTGCAGTCCTATTTCCGTGATTCGGCGCTGCGGCGCGGCTCGCCAAAATTGCGCGGGCTCGTGCGCAGCGTGGGGGATATGGACATACTGGTCGTGCGCAACGAGGCGGAAGCGCTGCTGACCGAGGGGAAGCTGATCAAGGATTATCGCCCGCGCTACAACGTCAGCTTCCGGGACGACAAGCGCTTCCTGCTGATCCGGGTCGACCTGCATGAGCCCTATCCGATGCTGAAGTTGTGCCGGATTAAACGCGATGACGACGCGCTGTATCTGGGGCCACACGCCTCGTCGGATGCGGCGCGGGCGGCGGTGGATTTTACAGAAAAGAAATATGGGCTACGCAAATGCACGCCGCGGATTCCAGATGCGCAGACCTACAAGCACTGCCTCAACGACATCATTCGTTTTTGCGCCGCGCCTTGCGTAGGCAAGGTGACGCCGGAGGCCTATCGCGCCCGCGTGCAGGAAGCCTGCGAATTTCTGCGCGGGCGTCGGCCGCAGGTTATGCGTGAGGTTGGCGAGGCGATGCGCGACGCCGCAGGGCGTATGGATTTTGAGCGGGCCGGCGCGTTGCGCGACACCTTGCGGCATCTACAGGCCGTCACGAAGCAGCGCGCGCGGGTGGCATCCACGCCGGCCATGCACGCGCAGCAGGGGGCGGCAGGCGTGCGCGACCTGCAGGAGTCCCTCGGGTTGGGGGCGCCGCCGCGGGTCATTGAGGGGTTTGATATTTCCAACATTTTCGGCACGCACGCGGTGGCGAGCATGGTGTGCGCGGTGGATGGCTTGCCGCAGACCAACCGATACCGGCGCTTTCGCATCAAGACGGTCACGGGCAGCGACGATCCGCGCATGATGCGCGAAGTCGTGCTGCGGCGGTACACACGCGTGCTGGCGGAAGGCGCAGCGCTGCCCGACCTCGTGCTGGTGGACGGCGGCATCACCCAGTTACGCGCGGCGCGATCCGCCCTGGTGGAACTCGGGCTGGCCAGCTTGCCGAGCGCCGGACTGGCCAAGCGCCTGGAAGAAATACACTGGGTTGACGGCGAACCGCCGATCTATCTGCCACGTGCCTCGCATGCCTTGCGCATTCTGCAACGGTTGCGCGACGAGGCGCATCGGTTTGCGCTGACTTACCACCGCGCATTGCGTAACCGACGCATCCAGGAATCGGCGTTGGACGAAATTTCCGGGATCGGACCCGCGCGCCGACAGGCGCTGCTGCGCCACTTCGGTTCCATCCGGCGCATGCTGCGCGCAGACGCGGCGAAGATTGCCGAGGTTCCCGGGGTGGGGCCA
>JAQCIA010000075.1 GCA_027620105.1 Verrucomicrobiota bacterium
GGACCATCAGGACCTTGCCGGTTTGCACCCTCAGCGAGATCGGGGCTATGGCCAGCATGCCGACCGCGGCGTCGAGCTTGTCCGAATCGCCGGTGATCTGCACGATCATGGATTCCTCGGCCAGGTCCACGGTCTTGCCGGCAAAGTGTTCGCAGATCTGGAGCGCCTCGGCGCGATCACCGGCACTCACGGCCACCTTGATCAGCGCCATCTCGCGCACCACGGCTTCGTCGAGCGAATGATCCGTGCAATGGATCACGTCCACCAGCTTCGCCACCTGGCGCATGATTTGGTCGAGGCCATCGGCGGAGCCTTTGGCGGTGATCGTCATGCGCGAATAGGCGCCGTCCATGGAAGACGAGACCACGAGCGATTCGATGTTGTAGCCGCGCCGGGCGAACACCTGCGCGATACGCGCCAGGACGCCGGGCTTGTTGGCGACATACACGCTGAGGGTGTGTATGTCCTGTTCCGTCAGTAGCACTTTCATGTCGACCCCGTTGGCTTGGCCAGTTTCACGTGCGCTTTGGGTTGTTCGATCAGCATGTCTTCCAAGGCAGCGCCGGCGGGAATCATCGGGAACACGTTGGCCGCCTTTTCCACCATGGCATTGATCACGCAGGGACCATCCTTGTAGTCACGCGCGCGCTGCAGCACCTTGCGGATATCCGCCGCGCGTTTCAGCGTGAGGCCGAGGGCGCCGGGATAGGCATCCGCGAGTTTGGCGAAGTCGGGGTTGCCCACGAGGTCCACGCCGCTTTCGCGCTTGTCGAAGAACAGTTCCTGCCACTGGCGCACCATGCCAAGGTAGCTGTTGTTCAGCACGAGCACCTTCACGGGCAGCTTGTTGATCGCGGCCGTGGCCAGTTCACACAGCGTCATCTGAAAGCCACCGTCGCCCACCACCGCCCACACTTCCTGTTTGGGTTCGCCGAACTGCGCACCGATGGCGGCGGGGAAGCCATAGCCCATCGTGCCCGCACCGCCAGAGGTCAGCCAGGTGTTGGGTTTGAGCGTCTTGCAGAATTGCGCCGCCCACATCTGGTGCTGGCCCACGTCCGTGGTGATGATCGCGTTGCCGCGGGTCATGTCGTTGAGCACGTCCAGAATGTGCTGCATCTGCAGGCCGCCGCGCTTCTTGTAGCCGAGCGGATAGGCCTTCTTGTAGCCGTCCAGGTGCGCCAGCCAGTCGCGCGTGCTCAGAGCGCTCACGCGCTTGGTCAGGTCGATCAGCACCGCACGGGCATCGCCGTGGCAATAGTGGTGACACTTGATCATGCGTCCGAATTCGGCACTGTCGATGTCCACATGGATGCGCACGGCGTTGCGACCGAACAGCGGCGCCTTGCCGATGATGCGATCGTCGTAGCGCGAACCCACGGACATGATCAGATCCGCCTCGACCATGGCTTTATTGGCGTAGGCGGTGCCGTGCATCCCCAGCATGCCCAGCGACAGCGCATGATTCTCCGGGATCGCGCCCTTACCCAGCAGGGTGGTGGTCACGGGGGCCTTCAGTTTTTCTGCGAAGGCGCGCAATTCGTTCTGCGCACCGGCAATCAACACGCCGTGGCCCGCCAGAATCACGGGCTGCCGTGATTTGCTGAGTGCCTCGGCGATGGCGGCGATGGCGCCTTCCTCTGGTTGGGTCGTCTCGGGGTGATAGCCGGGCAAATCCATTTCGGGATACAGGTCCCCGGTGAAATCGCCGGAACTCACGTCCTTCGGAATGTCAATCAGCACGGGCCCCGGGCGTCCGGTGCTCGTGATGTGGAAGGCCTCGCGCACCACGCGCGAGATGTCGTTCGTGTTCTTCACGAGGTAGCTGTGCTTCACGATCGGCATCGAAATGTCAAAGATGTCCGCTTCCTGGAACGCGTCTTTGCCGAGCATGGGGCGGATTTGCTGGCCGGTGATCACGATCATCGGCACGGAGTCCATGTGCGCGGTCATGATGCCGGTCAGGGTGTTGGTGGCCCCGGGGCCGCTGGTCACGAGCACCACGCCGGGACGGCCGGTGGCCCGGGCATAGCCGTCGGCCATGTGTGAGGCGCCCTGCTCGTGGCGCACCAGGATCAGCTTGATCTTGGAGCCCACCAGTGCATCGAAGATCGGCAGCGCCGCGCCGCCCGACAATCCCCAGATGTACTCCACGCCGTTGTTTTCGAGGCACTTCACCAACGCCTCTGCGCCATTTAGTATCTTTTTTGCCATTTGTCCTGCCGATATCTGGCTGGTTACTTCCAGTTGTCGGCAATGATTCAACAATTTCGGAAAGGAGTCAACCCGCAATGTAGACTTCGATGAAAATACATTACTATAAGCAATGGCAATGTCTGGAATTCAAATCTACACGCAAAGTGGAGGCGTTGCGCGCGGATTGCGTCTGTATGTTTGCCAAATTTTGTCGCCATAGGCCTGCAAGGTCGTGTTGGCGACACGTTGCGGGCTGCGCGACCATGCAAATGAAACCATTGACACCAAGAGCGGCGTCATTGGTAGAGAATCCGAGCCTGTTGTCTCCGTCCTGGGGGCGAAGATCACGGAACGTCGGTGAGCGCGCCCTGCGAGGCTGGCCCCACAACGCGCATGTAGCGGCCGAGCACGCCACGCGTATAGCGGGGCTTCGGCTGGCGCCAGGCCTTGCGTCGACGCGCGAGTTCCGCCGGCGCCACGCGCAGATCGAGCCGGCGTTTGGTCGCGTCGATGACGATGGTGTCGCCATTCCTAATCAGCGCCAGCAGTCCGCCGTTGTATGCCTCGGGCGTGATGTGCCCCACGACAAAGCCATGGCTGCCGCCGGAAAAGCGTCCGTCGGTGATGAGGGCCACATCCTTGCCCAGGCCTTTGCCCATCACGGCGGATGTCGGTGAAAGCATTTCGCGCATGCCGGGGCCGCCCTTCGGCCCCTCATAGCGAATCACGATCACGTGCCCTTTGCGCACGCGTCCATCGAGAATGGCCTTGAGTGCCGCCTCCTCCGACTCGAAGACCAGGGCCTCGCCTTCAAAGCGCATACCTTCTTTGCCGGAAATCTTGGCGACCGCGCCTTCCTTGGCCAGGTTGCCGTACAAAATAACCAGATGCCCGTCTTTCTTCACGGGATTCTCGAAGGGGCGGATGATGTCCTGCCCCTTGGGATAGTGTTTCGTGGTGCGCAGGTTCTCCGCGAGCGTTTTGCCGGTGACGGTCAGGCAGTCCCCATTCAAGAGGTGCTCATCGAGCAGCATCTTCATCAGGGGCGTGGTCCCGCCGATCTTCACCAGTTCGGCCATCACATACTTGCCGCTGGGCTTGAGGTCCGCCAACACGGGCACGTGGCCGCCGATTTTCGTGAAATCGTCCAGGCTCAACGTGACCTCCGCAGCACTGGCCATGGCGAGCAGATGCAGGACTGCATTCGTGGAGCCGCCGAGGGCCGTCACGAGCGTGATCGCGTTCAGGAAGGCGTCGCGGGTCATGATGTCGCGCGGGCGGATGCCGCGCTTGATCAGGTTCACCACGGCGGCGCCGGCGTTGCGACTGTCGCGATCCTTATCCGGAGAAACCGCACTTTGCGCAGAGCTGTTGGGCAGACTCATGCCCAGAGCCTCAATGGCGGAGGCCATGGTATTGGCGGTGTACATGCCGCCGCAGGAACCGGGGCCGGGGATGGCCGCGCATTCGATTTGGCGCAGGCCCTGGTCACCGATTTCGCGCCGTGCATGCGCACCCACGGCCTCAAAGATCGACACAATATCCACGTTCTTGCCGGCGTGCTTGCCGGGCAGGATGGTGCCACCGTAGACAAAGACGGCGGGCCGGTTGAGGCGGGCCATGGCGATCAGGCACCCGGGCATGTTCTTGTCGCAGCCGCCGATGGCGACCACGCCGTCCATGCCTTCGCAGGCCACCACCGTTTCGATCGAGTCGGCGATGACCTCGCGGGAGACGAGCGAGTACTTCATGCCCTCCGTGCCCATGGAGATACCGTCGGACACGGTGATGGTGCCGAAGACGACGGCCTTGCCGCCCGCCGCGTTGACGCCGGCCTCGGCCTCGCGAGCCAGGCGGTCGATGTGCATGTTGCAAGGCGTGACCATGCTCCACGTGGACGCAATCCCCACCTGGGATTTCTTATAGAGATCGGCGTCGCTGAAACCAACCGCGCGTAGCATGCCGCGTCCCGGCGCGCGCTCAGCACCTTCGGTGACAAGCGCTGAGAACTGGCGATGGGCTGAGCGGGGTGCGGACTTTTTGGAAACCTTTTTCGTCATAGTGGGCAAGCCTCTCCTTGTGCCGATGTGGAGCGGATTATGCCACAGCAGGCCGTCGGCGCAACGCGATTTCCCCGGCGATGCCGACTTGCACCCGCCGGCCGCCATTCGACGCTTGCGCCCGGCGCGGGACACGCGATAATGCCCCCGAAGGACACGCATGAATCCGGCCGGCAAAAAATCACGCATCGGCATTCTGGGTGGCACCTTCAATCCCATTCATGTCGGTCATATGATTCTGGCGCAAAGCGCGCTGGAGGCGTACGAGCTCTCGTCCGTGATCTTCATGCCCTGCGCGACCCCGGCACACAAGGGGCGCCAGGCGCTGCTTTCAGGAAAACACCGCCTGGCCATGGTGGAGCGGGCGATCGGGTGGAATCCTTTCTTCGAGGTCTCGGACGTGGAGTTGCAGCGGACGGGCGTTTCCTACGCGGTGGATACGGTGTCCGTCCTCACCCGGCAGCGGCCGCAAGCGCAACTGTTCTTCATCATCGGGACCGACACGTTGCTTGAATTGCACAAGTGGCGCAGCGTGTATGATCTGCTCGCGCTCTGCCGCTTCATTACGTTTGGGCGCCCGGGGCCAGCGCTGGATGCCTTGGGCGCGAAATCCCTGAACCTCGATCCACCCTGGCCAGAGCGCCTGATGAAGGATGTCACTGCCGGGCGCTTGCTGGATGTTTCCTCCACGGATATTCGCTACCGGGTTGCGGAGGGCCTCAGCATCCGGTATCTTGTGCCTCCGGAAGTGGAAATGTATATCGCCGAGCATCGGCTCTTTCGGCGCTAAGCGCAGGCCTCGGCGCATGCCCCCGGATCGGATCAACGCTTTTCTACGGAGACGACATCAGCGACACTGTGCATATGACGGCAACGGAGATGGCGAAGGTGGCCCGCGAGGCCCTTGAGGAAAAAAGGGGGCGCGACATCGTTCTGCTGGACGTGCGCGGCATCTCCACCATCACGGACTATGTGCTGATTGCGACGGGCAGTAGTGGTCCGCAGCTCAAAGCCATGGCCGTTTCTGTCGCACAGGCGCTCAAGCGGAGTGGTGTTCAGGCCCATCGCGCCGCCGGCACGCCGGAATCGGGCTGGGTGGTGTCAGACTACTTCGACCTGGTCATCCATATCTTTTCGCCGGAAGCCCGGGCGTACTATGCAGTCGAAGCACTGTGGGAGCAGGCTCCGCGTCTGGCGTAGTCTCTTCGTAGGCCCCCCCATCCACCTCATAGGTGGTGTCATCCAGAGTTAGGCCCTCCATCGCCAGGAGATCACGCGCGAGCGCGAGCAGCTTGGCCTCCTGATCGTTCACCACGGTGGCGGGGGTGGGGAATTCATCCGCGCCCTGCGCCATGGCAACCATCGCATGCACCTGGGCGATGCGATCTTCAGGCGCCGTCGGCAGCATCCAGAGCCATCCCGCGACAGCCAGAGCCAGCGACGCGGCGTAGGCCAGCCCACGCAACCAAACCGCCGGGAACACGAAGGCTGGTTGCGCCAGCTCCGTCTCGGCCGCAGCCCGAATACGTGCGCGCACATCCGCGGCGGGCGTCGGCGCGGGCAATCCCGCGCGCGCGGCGGTGAGCAGGAAGTTGGTTTCCGTGCGCAGCGCGCGTGCATCGGGGTGTGCCGCCAGCCAGTCCGCCAATCCACGTGCCTGCGCCGCACTCAGTTCGCCCGACTCCGCCAGCAACAGCTGCTGTTCCAATTGTTCCCGATTCATGTGTCGCGCTCCATTCCCGCCTTCATCCCGTCCCCAGCGCTTTGTAGTCTTGCTGCAGGAGCGGACGCAGTTTCGTCAGCGCATACTGCATGCGCGCCAGGGCCGTGTTGATCGACACGCCCTGCAGGCGCGCGATCTCTTTAAACGCCAGATCCGCCTTCACGCGCATCACGAAAACCTCACGCTGTTCCTCCGGCAGCAACGCCACCGCCTGGGCGATGCGCGCGCCCAGGTCGCGATCCGCGAGTTCGTCCGGCGGCGGCGCGGTTTCCGCCGCCAATGTCCGCGCCAGCCCGCGTCCATCCGCGTCCTCCTGATCCAGACTCAGTTCCGGTTTACGCCGCCGCACGCGGTCGATCACCACGTTCCGCGCGATCCGCACCAGCCAGCCACCGAAATTCTGATCGCGATAGCCATCGAGTTTGCGAATCACCTTCAGCCAGACTTCCTGAAAGACATCGTCCGCCCCGTCCTGGTGTCCGGTCATGTTCACGATGTACCCAAAGAGCATGCGCTGGTGCCGGTCGATCAGGCGATCAAGCGCGACCACATCGCCCTGGCGATACTGCGCAATCAATTCGCAATCAGGTGTCTCCATGGTCGGTGTTTGTCCCGGTCCGCCGTTAGAGCATTAACGCGCGAACCTTGCCAGATATTGTGACGCCCAAGCAAAAACCGTCTGCGCGCCACGCAGGGCGGCAAAGGACATTTCCCGGACATAAAACGACCCGATCTCCCAGAAATCGGCCAAATGGGGCGACGAAACCAGGACGACCCAGAAGCAGACGCCGATCACGTTGAACAGATAGATGATGGTATAGGAAAAGACCCGCCCATACAGCTGTATGTCGCTTTGGTGCTGCATCAGGGTGCTGATGGTGAAAGTAAAATGGAAGCCCCAGGTGAATCCCACGAGCCCGAGCCAGAGCAGATACCAGCGGCTGACATCGAGGAAGACCCCGGTCACGTAGTAGGCAACGACGACCAGCACCGTATAAAGCGGGAAGAAGTAGGGCGCGAGGGTGATGAGGAAGTTGTTCTTGGAAAGGGTAACGCTGCCGCCCTTTTTCGAGACGGACAAGCGTGAGACCTGGGCGCCCATGAGCATTCCCCAGAGGGCGTGAGTCAGTTCGTGGGCCAGCACATAGGTGCGGACAGGCTTCGGAAGCGTGTAGTACGCGATCAGCCAGAGCGCATAGCCTCCACCGAGCGCGAGCGTGGAAGGGGGGATAAATGCCTTGGACTCGGGCCGCACCGCCGCGGAAAGCGCCATCAGCGTTTCGGTGGCAGCCACGCACACGGGGATCAGCAAGAGCCCAATCAATAATCGCACAAAGCCCATCACTGTGCCTTCTTTGTCGACGGTCGCATGATCTTTCGCATGCGGCGGTCCAGCCCCTCGCGACAGACTGAAAGGAACGGCCCCTCCCGTTGTTCGCCACCCATGCCGTTCCGGGGCCTATTCCAACTGGCGGCGCGCTCGGGAAGACGTTACCCGCCGCCGCGCCACATTGACAATCCGTCATTCTTCCAGCGCCTGCCGCAAACGCCTTTCATCGCAAGACCGCCGTTTTCAATTGACCGGGGGCCCCTGACCGGTAAGATACGCCCCCTCAATCATGAGAAACCGATAGGAGTTTGACGTATGCCGAATTTACCCAGTGCCGCGAAGCGCATGGTGACCTCACGAATCAAGCGCACCGCCAACCGTTCCAGCAAGGGCCGCCTGGCCAATGTGCGCGCCGAACTGCTCGCCGCCCTGGCAGCTGGGGACAAGACGAAGGCGCAGGAACTGCTGCGCACCTATTTTTCGTATCTCGACAAGGCCGCAAAGCAGGGCGTGATCAAGAGCAACAACGCCAACCGTCACAAGGCGCGCGCCGCAGCACTGCTGAAGTAGTTGCGCCGCCCCGCCCTCTTTTCGCGGTGATCGGCGCGCGATGCGCCCGCTCACCAATACTCGACCAGCGCCTCGACAATGTCATGCGACAGGTCGCGCGCGGCGGCAGGCAGCGCCTGGGCCTTGGATGAGGCCATGTCCCCGAAGAATTCGAAGGTGGCTTCGCCCTCCACATGCCGCTGCAGCATGGGGACGTCTTCTTTTCCTTTAAACAGGGTGATGTCGGCCGAGATATGCATGCGGTATTCGCTCGTGGTCTTGGCGCTATCGCGTTCGTAGCGCAGCGGAACAAGCTTGAACCCCACCAGCGTCACGTCCAGGCGCGCATCGGCGGATTCCGCATCCGCCACGCGCAGAGTGCCGTCGCGCTGAAACTCACGCGTCAGGGCGCGGGTGACTTCCGTGTCGAGCAGGGGCTCTTCGGACTGATTCACGACGGTTGGAACGTAAATCGATTCGATCCCCGGCGGCAGGGAGGAACCGAGC
>JAQCIA010000076.1 GCA_027620105.1 Verrucomicrobiota bacterium
CCTTATCAGTTTTCTTCACATTCAACGGTAGTGCGCGGCCGCCCCCGCGTTCCACGGCTGCGCGAGCAACGTGTCGATCAAGCGCTTGGCCTGCTCGAACGACCGCGTGCGCGGATCGTCCATCAGCATCAGGACGAGCGTCTTCCGGTCCCGGTTCATATACGCGTTCAGGATGTTCTCCAACCGGATCAGACGGGGGAGCATCGAGTGATTCATCACGGACGCCGGCAGCCGCCCCACGCGGAGGCCCTGAATGCCGCGTCCGCTGACTACGACCGGAATCTCGACCAGGACGTCGTCCGGAACCCCGCCGAGACAACCGTCATTGGGCACATTGAGCTCCAAAATTGTCTCCTTGTCGTTGACCATGGCGTCCACAATGGAGATGTGTTGTTCGCCGCTGCTCTGGAGAGGGTGCTTCTCGATGAGGGCGGCCGTCGGCTGTTTGGCCAGTTGCACCAACTCTTGATGAAGCACGACTTTGTCTTGCAGGTATCGGTTCCACTGGAGCTCGCAATCGAAGCCGCCGGGCGCATCCTTTCTGAAGAAAAGACCGCTGTTGCCGTACCAACGCTCCTTCGCCTTCTGGTCGGTATGATGCCACCAGGGACCGGCACAGCGAACGGCGTCGCCAATGGGAAACAACCCGTACATGCGGTAGGTGTCAACCGCGCCCGGCGACATCCCTTCGGGGAACTCCCCGCTGCTCCAGACCTTCTCGGACTGCTCCTCGATCCACCGGTCGATCAACGGGTAGGCATCCTGGCCCTTGTACCGGAAGTGGGTCAACCATGTGAAATGATTGAACCCGACAATCTGGAAGCGGACGTCGGCCACATTCAATCCGAGCGTCTCGGCCACCACCTGGTAGCCGAAATGGCCGTGACACACGCCCACGGCCTTAACCTTGGTGTGGCGCGTGACGATGTTGGTCCCTTCGAACACCGGATTGGCGGTCTGGATGAGCAAGGCGTTCGGGCAGATCCGCTCCATATCCGCCGCCAGGTCCATCAGGAACTTCAACTGGTGATAGGCGCCCACCCCGCCGTAGTAGCAGGACACGCGATCGCCGATTCCCCGATAGTACCCGTGCTCCTCTGCGATCTTTCGCTCGGCTTCCAGTGGGTCATACCCGCCAACCTTCACGGCGCAGATGACGAAGTCGGCGCCTTCCAGCCCATTCTTCCGATCCACCGTCGCCGCGAAGGAGATGTCCGCCTTGAAGGCATCGCAATATCGCGTGGCCAGTCCTTCGGCGATCGCCAGCCGCTCCGCATCGATATCCACCAGCGTGACCCGGCTGCCCCAAAGACTCTTCGTAAGAATGAGATCCTTCAGCAGAGCCAGTGAAAACGATGCGCTTCCCGCCCCAATCAACACGATGCTTGCCATGATCCAGTCTCCGCCAGTTTTGCTGTTTTGTTTGCCCTTAGCAGGGATTAAAGAAGGGGTCAGGGATGGACGCGGGACATTTTAGCCCACATCTTGCAGTTGAGCTTTTCTGAAAGCTATAAGTGCTTCACTGTACCGTCGTTATGAAAGACAAGAGGAGCCCAAACAAGTGAAGCACGAAACAGATGGTACGCGAGCGGATCGAGTTGGGCAAGTTCAGATCGCACATGGGCGGAGGGGCGGAGGGGCGGAGGGGGCAGCCTTCCACTTTCCACTTTTGGGCGTGCGCGGCATGCTGTGACATGGTGTGACTGGGCATGGTGCGCCCGTTGCGTCAGTTGGTCGCGGATGGCTACCGCTGGTTTGTGAAGTCCCGCCTGACGCAGGGGGTCGATCCGACGCGGCACGAGCAGCTGCGGGATGTTCTGGCCATCGGCAGCGCCGCGTTCGCGCGCCAGGTGCGCGAACTGGCGGGAGCGGAGGCCGCGGGCACCACTCAGCGGCGCGCGTTGCGGCGGCGCGGGCGCGAGGCGATGGGAGCCGAACGTGGCCGAGCACCCGCAAATGCGGGAGCATCAAAAAGCGGTCGTGCGCTTACTGGAACCATCCGTATAGTGGAAAGCGGAAGGCTGACCCCTCATGCTCGGCGCCACATCGGGATGGTCGGGACCGAGGGCCTTCTCATTGATCGCCACCGCCGGCCTCGGCGGGGATGCTTGGGACTGCGTCTCTCATGGTAGCGCGCTGGCCATCGCCTTCCCTAGTCTTTGCGTCAACGATGGGAGCGCTTCATCAAGATCCACTCGACTATTCTTGGTGACCGCAGCGGCACGGTTAGCGTAGAAGACAAGGATGTCCTCTGTCGTGACTTGCTGCACATCCACACTCAGGGTCCCCGTTGCGCTCCCTTTGCTTGAGCTCCCACCGCGCGTCGCCCCGTCGCCGCTTTCGCCCTGTGTCTGAGTCCCGCGGTTGCTTACCTCGCGCGTAATCGTTCCTTTCGGCACTCGCTCGCCAGCGACGATGTCCACGACCATCGAAACGTCGCCTGATGACACTTGTTGGGCAAAAGACCTGCTTGCCGCTTGTGAGTTCGCCGGGCTCTGCCCCGTTCTGCTTGATGCAGGCGCGCCAACTGATCCTCCCGTTGCAACAGCCCCCAAGTCGGGCAAACGCCCCTTGTTGACGTGCCGAACATCAACGTTTAGGTAGTACCAGGCGTCTTCCAGATTCTGCGTCACCCTATAGCCGCGTGCCTTCAAATCAGAGGCGATGACCGCTTGGAGTGGTACCTCGATACCCGCACTATTGCGCACCCGAAGGTATACGCACATCTTATCCTGCCCCACTGGGCGCAGGATGGGCTGTGTCACAAGCCATCTCACGGACGTATAATTGTCAATCTCGTCGCGCGTAAGCGGACGACTATTCTGGCTCGTGGTCTGGCATCCACACAGCACAACCGCCAGCAAACCTGCATGTAATAATTGTTTCATCTTCTCCTGTCCGTTCCCTGCGAAGCCTTGCCTGTCCCTTGCTGATCGGGAACTCATCTGTTCTCAATGATGACCTTCTGCGGAGCACCAGGTAAACCCTTCAGCTTCACAGTCATCGTCATGCCCGACAATCCAACACTCACATCGTTCATCGTGCCGGCGGGTTGGTACGCCTCGCCGTGTTCCCAGTCGTGATTCACGAGAACCGCCCGTTGGCGTGAAGCATCATCGAAGTAGATCGTATTTCCGTCCTCGGATAGTCGAACATCATAGTGGGTGGCAACCGTCTGCATCCCGCGCCCGCGGAAGGCGACGGACTTTGTCTCGCCCTTAACCAGATCGAACGAGACTGGCTCGTAGGGGTAACGCTTCCCGCTGTACTGAAGAGAACCGCCCTGAACAACGACATTCACGACATCCCCATAACGCGCATTTACGTAAGCTTGGCGCGCTGACTCCGCCGCAGCAACCGCCTGCGCCTGAGCAAGCCGCTGCTGCTCCATCTGGCGCGCCTCTCGCTGCTGACGAGCCTGAGCATCAATGGCGTACTGTTGCGACTGTAACTCCGCCTGCTTCTCCGTTGGCAATGAATTCCACTGGTCAGCCGTGAGGCCCATCGGGTACGGCGTCACACAGCCAGCAAGAAAGCATGAGAAGAGAATAGCCAGACCAGATTGCTTGATCGTAGAACCTTTCACAGGCGCCTTCATCTTTATTGTCTCAAGCTGCCCGTCGAGCGCTGGCACGCACAAGCAACGCGCCATACCCTCTATCTTGTTTAGCAACTTGTCAAACTCGATAATCGTTGAAGAAGGAAGGGGTCAGGGATGGACGCTGGATTCTGCTGAAAAAGTCCGGCGGTGGGGCACCTGCCCAATTCGGTGAATCGCCCTAGTCTTTCGTCGTCGCCGTCGTCGTCGAAAACGTTACGGAAATCGAGGACGAAGGACGAGCACGATGCCCGCTGGAGCGCCAGTCCCACGCAAACAGACTTTTTCAGCGGAATCGAGAATTGAGTTTGCGGTTATTCACTTGCCCTTGCCTTGGCCCGCGCCCTCCGGTCAGCACTGAGATCCGCTTCCGCCTGCTCGTCACGTTCGGACAGCCGGTCGAAAAAGCGCTCGTGATCTGCGTCGTCCTTGAACAGGAACGTCTTCTCCTTTCGCCAATCGCCCACCATCCGACAGGTGACGTGGTAGATCGCGCCAGGAAACTCAACTCGCAGACGTCTCGCAATGCCTGCACGATGTCTACCGGAGATTCTGCGACCACGGATGGTTGTGCTGAATCCCGCGCGCGCGTTCATACCGCTTCTCATCAAGCCCTGGCTTCAGTTCGTTCAAGACCGCCATCGCAGCACCCAGCATGTGCTCGCTCAACGCCTCATGCAGCAACTTCCCCATATCCGTGGTCAACGCCTACGCGCACCTTCAGGACGCTTCCGCTTGGGGGTGCTTGAGCCAATCAGCCACTCCAGTATTTTCAATGGGCTGCTAGATGCCCACAAGTGCGGCTGGACTTTGGGCGTTGTTTTGCTTTGATGGCGGCCTCAGATGAACGCACCAACGAATTTGCCTGTTTATCCCGCCCCGCCCCCGACCACGGAACCCACGGCCGGCACGCTGCGCGAACGTATCTGGCGGACTGTCTTCCACTCGGATAGACCCGCCGGAAGGGTGTTCGATGTGGTGCTGCTCTGGCTGATCGGGATTAGCGTGCTGGTGGTGGCGCTGGAGAGTGTCGAGTCGCTCCGCACCGCCTATGGCCAGGTCTTCAGGATCGTCGAGTGGGCGTTTACCATCGTGTTCACCATCGAATACCTGGTCCGCCTCTGGGTGGTGCGCCGGCCGTTGCGTTACGCCACCAGCTTCTTTGGCATCGTCGATCTGCTCGCGTTCGCGCCAACCTATCTGGAACTGTTCGTGGCGGGTTCGCATTACATGATGATTCTCCGGGTGCTGCGCCTGCTGCGGATGTTCCGCGTGCTGAAGATGGCGCATCACATCAGCGAGGCGGGCGTGCTCATGAACGCCCTGATGGCCAGTCGCGCGAAGATCTCCGTTTTTCTTTTCAGCGTGCTGGCCCTCGTCTGCGTGGAGGGCACGGTGATGTATCTGATCGAACACCCGGGGAACCCCAGCTTCGCCAACATTCCGACCTCCATCTACTGGGCCATCGTCACCATCACCACCGTCGGCTATGGCGACGTAACGCCCATCACGGTGCTCGGTAAAATGATGGCTTCCATTGTCATGCTGACCGGGTTCGCCATCCTGGCGGTGCCGACCGGCATCGTCAGCGCGGAACTCGGGCGTGAGATTTCCCGGCAGCGCCGCGCTGGCTTTCGTTGCCCGAAGTGCGGCTGGGACGAGCACGAGACGCGCGCGCGGCACTGCCACCAGTGCGGCTTACAGCTGCCCGCTCCACCTGCGGGGAATTGAGCTGAACGCCCCGAATGATGGATGCCCATTGGGGAGGCGTCAGGGTCAGCCCTGAATGGCGCTTACTTAAGCCTGCGGCTCGCGGGACGCTCGCCCTGCAAAGTATCTCCAACGGCCCTTGCAGGAGAACGGCAGGGGCCTCCCCTTGACAACTGATATTTCCATGTGAGAGGTCGTTGGCAAAACATTGCGCGGGATGGCGGCACGATGCAAAGAGAGGCTCCTTGGGCGCGGGCAGGCCAGGGCCTCCGAACGTGATCCCCCCCGCGGGCATGATAGGACATGGCCGTTGTGTGCCTTGCGGGTGAGGGCAACGGGAATCAGAGCGCACATCGGTCTCGATTTCATGAGGATCGGCACGGCGAGTCACCTTTTCACCCCTCTGCGCATCCGCCCTTCATCCCTCTATGGCTTATGTTTTCATCCCTCCTGCTGCTTGACATTTGCCCCCCTATCAGCTCTATTGTGCACATGGACTACAAGAAACGATTTTCCGATGATGAACTCCGGCAGCGGCTTGCCGCCGCTGGGGCGGTGCTTGTCACTGGGCCAAAGGCATGTGGAAAAACCGAGACCGCGCTACAACTCGCCAAGAGTGTCGCCCGCTTGGACATCGACCCGCAGGCGCGGCTCGCCATGCAGGTTGAACCGTTGCGCGTGCTGCGCGGCGACGCCCCACGTCTGCTCGACGAATGGCAGGAATTCCCGGAACTCTGGAATCTCGTCCGGCACGCGGTGGACACCAAGAAGCAGGACGGGCTTTACATCCTCACCGGTTCCGCAAATCCCGACGAAGCCACGCGCCGTCATTCCGGCGCGGGACGGTTTTCCATCATGCGAATGCGTCCGATGTCGCTGTTTGAAAACGGATGGTCGTCCGGTGAGGTTTCGCTTACTCAAGTGTTCGCGGGTGCCGCCGTCACTTCCGACGAGGTTACGTCCGACCTTGACGCGCTGGCCGAGAAAATTCTTTTCGGGGGCTGGCCAGGTTTGCTGGGCAAAGGGCTTTCGCGCGCGCTTGATTTCTCCCGCGATTACGCGGCGCTGACGGCGGAAGTTGACATCAGTCGCGTTTCCGAAAAGCGTCGCGACCCCGGCAAAGTGTTGCGGCTTATGCAATCGCTTGCGCGGAATATCTCCACCGAAGTTTCCGTGGCGACGCTTGCGGCGGAAGTCCGTGGCGGCACCGGCGGTTTCAAGGAAGAAACGGCGGCGGATTACCTGGACGCGCTCAACCGGTTAATGCTTGTCGAAGACCTTCCCGCGTGGAGCGCGCACATCCGCTCCAGCGCGACCTTGCGTCAAATGCCCAAACGCCAGTTCGCCGATCCTTCACTCGCGTGCGGGATTCTACGCATCGACAAACCGAAACTGCTCGGCGACTTGGAGTACTTCGGACTTCTTTTCGAGTCGCTTGTCATTCGAGACCTCCGCATTTACGCCCAGACCGCCGGCGGCAGGGTTTGGCACTACCGTGATTCCGCCGGCACCGAAGTTGACGCCATTGTCGAGAACGAAGACGGCACCTACGTCGCCGTTGAAATCAAGCTTGGTACGGGCGCGGCGGACGCGGCGGCGGGAGCCCTATTGAAGTTCGCAGCCAACATCGACACCGCCAAGACACCAGCGGCACGCGCGCTTGTGGTCGTGACAGGCAACGGCTTTGCCCACCGTCGTCCCGATGGGGTGTTTGTCATTCCTATAACGACACTAACCGCCTAACTACTCAGGACCCCGCGCCACAGGAAAGAGAATTGGTGTTCGCTGGTCACGGGGTGATAGATTCGCGGGAAACATCGCCCAATCTGACGATTACTTCCGGTTGCGGAGCACATAGGCTGTCGATCTTCCAGCACCCATCGTGCGTCGCACGCCGTGTCGGTTACCTCGCGGGTTCCGCCCGCTTGACAGCTCGCGCAACAGGCTTCTTGATGGGTTGACCCGATTTCTGTCGAGGATGTCGGCGAGTCCTACCGCCGCTTAACAGGCCCATTCCATTTGCCGCAGAATTCTGAATTCACTGCGGGAACAACACGATGAACAACACGGGCAGAACAATTGGTGCGCGGGGGCAAAAGGAAATCCCGCTGCAACTTCTTCAGTTACAACGGGCTGCAACAACTAAAGAATGGTGGCGAGACGCGGAATCGAACCGCGGACACGCGGATTTTCAGTCCGCTGCTCTACCAGCTGAGCTATCTCGCCCCGAGGATTGTAAGCGGCTATTTTCCAATGGGTTATGAATGAACCCAAGAGCCGCCCCCTCTCCCCGAAAAAAGGCTCCGTGACGCTACCGTGACGGTCCGTCGCCGGAACTGCTCTCTCAGGAGAGGCCCCATACCATACATCATACCGCGCCAGAATCAACGCTCTTTTCCGATACGACTGCGCCCGCATTGCCATTTCCGCCGCCCAAACCCAACTGGAGCTTCTTCATCTCGCCTTCCTTGAACTGGGGCGACAGATGGGCATAAACCTGCTCGATCATCTTGGTTGAGGAATGCCCAACCCAGTTGGCAATGGCGAGGAAATTGACGCCAGCCTCAACTGCCCTGCTGATGAAGAAATGGCGAAGGCAATGAGATGTCATGTGAACAGTCAGTCCGGCCAGACGCTGCGCCCTTGGGTACGTCTTCTCAAAACGCTGGCATCGGCGCTCAGGATGCCGAGGGGTAACGAAGACCCAATCATGCGGCGGCTTCCTTCTACCAGCGAAAAGCTCTTCCCAAGCGGATCGCCATTGGAGCAGCGCCGTCCTCAATTCGCTATGCATGGGGATCGCCCTCGCCTTTCGATTCTTCAGCGGGTTGCCCTCCTTCGGGCGGACCATGACAAGTCCGTTCGCGAAGTCGATGTCGCGCCACTCCATATAGAATGATTCTGTCGGTCGCGTTCCTGTGTAGCCTCTGAAAATAATCCACGTTGCCAACTGCAATCCCGCTTCGGTCTTGAGAGCCGCTTCAAGCAGGGCGCTGAACTGCTCGTTCGTCGGGATGGGCTGATCCACTTGGACG
>JAQCIA010000077.1 GCA_027620105.1 Verrucomicrobiota bacterium
GAAATATCTGCGCGGGCTGGCGCCCGCGGGGCCGCTCGAAGCATTCCGCGGACACCTGCTCCATCACCTGAGCCTCGTGGCTAATAACCTGGGCGTGTTCATGGAAGATCAGGGGCGTGAGGCCGAAGGCTACGAGGCTTATGCCCAGTCGCGGGTTTTCGATCCCAGCAATGTCAGCGCACTGATGAACCAGTACACCATGCTGGAACATGGCTTTCAGGCGCCGGATGCCGAGGCTGTGGGCAAAGCCCTGGCGGTGTTCAGTGAATCCATCCGAGGCAAGCCGCCGTCTGTGGGCGCGGTGACGCGTGGCTATGGGGAAATTCGCTCCCCTTCCGCATTTTCAAAGATGGGCGGAGAGTGGGCCAGCAGGGGCCAGCCGGAATTAGCCGCTTCCGGTCTGCGCCGCGCCATGGGGCTCGTGCCGGAGGAGGGGCGGGGGGGGTACAAACAGGCACTTGCCGGACTGTACTTAGTGCAGAACCGGGCTGACGAGAGCGAGGCCCTGTTCACCGAACTGCTGGTGGAGAACCCGAAGAACCAAACCGCACTGTTGGGCATGGCGCGGATCGAACTGCAGCGCGAACAACCCGCCAAGGCCCGCGTGTATCTTGACCGCGCGCAGGGCGCCGGCGTGCCGGATGCGATGATGCAACTGGAGTGGGCCGCCTTCTACACGTCCACAGACGATCTCAAGCAGGCCAAGGACACCCTGCGCGCCGTGCTCGAAACGCAACCCGATCTCGTGCGCGCCCTGGCGATGCTCACCGCGATCAATATCCAGGAGCGCGACACACTGGGATTGGTTGACACGCTCCGGCGCATCGGTCGCGTCAGGCAGGGGGCGGAGTTTCTCCAGGCTATCGCCGGCGCCTACCTCGCCATGCTGAAGGACGATCAAGACGGCGCCGCCATTGCCTTCGAAAGGGCGCTGACCATGCAGCCAGGGGATCCACAGATCTTAGAGTGGCTGACGCGCCTGGATGCGCTCCAGGGTCGGACCGACCGGATGGAGGCGCGAGTGTTGCAATTGCTGCGCGTTGCTCCTGCCAATGCCTTCGGAAATTTCATTCTTGCCGGATTGCAGAAGGAGCGCGGTCAGATCGAGCTTGCGCGGAATTCGCTCGCGCGCAGCCTCGAAACAGAACGGACGCCGGAAGCGCTGAATGACATGGCCTGGTTGCTGCAGGAGAGCGGGCTGTACCAGGAGGCCGAGGCGCAGGCCCGCGCGGCGCTGGAACTTCGCGGGGACATGTCGCAGGTCTGGGACACCCTCGGGGTTGTACTCATGAAAACCGATCGTCTGGAAGAGGCCCGCATCGCGTTTGAAAAAGCGCTGGCGCTTGAAAAGGACAGTGTTCCCGTGACGCTGCACGTCGCGGAGTTGGATTTACGGCAAGGCCGTCGCGACGATGCCATGCGCCGGTTCACCGAACTTGAGGCGCGGCGCCAGGACATGACCATCGCGGATCGCGATGCGTTGGATCTCCTGCGGAAAAAATAATGAGCGGGGGGGGCGCCAGGCATGCATGTTTCCATTGAGGAGGCGCGCCGCGTGTTGGAGGATAACGCGCAGGCTCAGGTTCTGCGGTTCTGGGATCGGCTGAATGCCGCTCAACGCGACGGGCTGCTCGCCCAGGTGGCCACGCTCGACTTTGCGGGGATCGCGCGCATGCGTCGCATGCTGGACGACAAGGATGCCGCGCCCGCGCTGGGGGAGCTTCGCCCCGCGCCCGTCACGCAACTGGACCCAGCCGGGCAGCGCGAGGCACGTCGCGCGGGAGAACAGGCGCTGCGCGACGGGGCGGTTGGCGCCATCCTGGTGGCGGGTGGCCAGGGAACGCGCCTGGGGTTCGAGGGGCCCAAGGGCGCCTTCCCGATTGGGCCCATCTCCCGGTGTCCGCTGTTTGCCATCCATGCCCGCAAGATCCTGGCATTGGAACGCAAGTATGGAGCCGCGGTCCCGCTGTACATTATGACCTCGGACAGCAACGATGCGGACACCCGCGCTTTCTTTGTCCGGCATGCCTATTTCGGGCTTCAGCCTGCGCACGTGCACTTCTTCATGCAGGGCATGTGGCCCGCCCTGACAGCCGAAGGGCAGATCATTCTCGACCGTCCGGACCATATTTTCATGAGTCCGGATGGGCACGGCGGCACCATCTCGGCCTTGCGCGCCGCGGGCCTGATTGGCGACATGCAGCGGCGTGGTCTACGCATGCTGTTCTACTTTCAAGTCGACAACCCGCTGGTTGACGTTGCCGACCCCGTGTTCCTCGGGTTCCACGCGTCGCGCGAGGCTCAGATCTCCGTGAAGGTCTGCACGAAGCGGGATCCCGAAGAAAAACTTGGCGTGGTTGTGGTGCGGGATGGACGTTCGGCCATCGTCGAATACACGGAACTCACCCACGTGCAGAAGCACGCCACTCTGCCGGACGGGCGGCTCCAATTTCGCCACGGCAGCGTGGCCATTCACGTGTTCAGCCGTGACTTCCTGCTGGGGCAATCCGAGGCGGTCCTGCCCTTGCACCTAGCGCACAAGAAGGTTCCATCCTGCGGGGACGATGGCGTTCCTGTCACGCCGACACAACCCAATGCCTACAAATTCGAGAAGTTCATCTTCGACGTCATTCCCAACGCGGAGCGCGCCCTCAGCCTCGAATTTGACCGAAATGAGGAGTTTTCGCCGGTCAAGAACAGCACGGGCGAGGATTCGCCCGCCACGGTGACGCGCGACATGGTGCGGAAATTCGCACGATGGTTGGAGGCGTCCGACGTGACAGTGCCGAGGCAGGCCGACGGCGATCCGCGCTATTGCATCGAGATCGATCCCGTCTACGCCTTGACCGCCGAGGACTTGCGCGCAAAGGTGTCACGCGATCTCAGGATCACGGGCGATCTGCTGCTGCAAGAGGCCCCGTGATCAGCGGCCCTGGCTGGCCACGATGCGAAAGCCGATCGTGTCGTCCTTCACGGTGGGACGATCGAAGCCGATGGCGCTGATGCGCATGTTGGGTTCGCCGTCAAAGTCCCAGGATGCCCCGCGGCGCACTTTGTAGCGGCTGTCCGCCGAGTAGTCATCCTCGCACCATTCCCAGACGTTACCCGCCAGGCCGTATATGCCCCAGGCATTCATCCCGCTTTCAGTGACGGGGCAGGTCACCACGGCGCCATCGTCATACTGCGGGATGCCCTGCCATTCGGTCAGATTCTCGCGCGCCGTCAGGTCCGCGAAATTGCCGTACACGGGTGGCCACTGGTTACCCCACGGGTATTTACGGTTTTCCCCGCAGCGTGCCAGATAGGTCCACTCCACAGAATAGGGGAGTCGAAAAATAAACCCTTCGGGGAGCCGGTCGCGGTACGTTTTATTCAACCAATCGCAGAAATCCTGTGCATCCCGCCAACTGACAAGGACCGCCGGTTGATCATTGCCGTTCAGCGTGAATGACTCGCGAAATCTGCTGTTGTGGGTGGGGCGATAGCGGCGAAACTGTCCATTTGTTACTTCGTACTTGCCCGCCCACAGGCCGATGGGCTTGACCCACTCGAGTACCATGGTTTGTCCCAGACCAATGTTCACGATCAAGGCACGATTGTCGTTCGTGCCCTGTTTGGCAATATAGATGTCGGTTTCGGTCAGTGCTGCCAGTTCCGGCAGCAAGGAAGGCGCATCCGGTTCGACGGGAGGCACTGCGGCTTCGGCTTCGGCTTCCACAACAACATTGGATCGTTCTGAGTCGATCTGCTCAGAAACGATCCGATCCGCGATCAGCATCGCGGCCTCGGCATACTCGCTGAGGTGTGCCCAGTGGATCGGTTGCGCCCCGGTGTCATTCTCGGCTAGGGGATCGGCGCCAGCTTCAAGCAAGAGCGCGATCACGTTGGTGGCATTGCGATTCGCGGCCCAGTGCAGCGGGGTGATGCGCTTCGACGATTGCGCATTCACGTCGGCATCGGCCGCGATGAGCAACGAGGCGACCGCCAGGGCATCCCGTCCCGCGGCCCAATGCAAGGGTGTGAAACCATCGGACGTGCGGGCATCGCAGACCGCGCCATGGCCCAGCAACAGCCGTGCGGCATCCTCGTGATTGAGCGCGGCGGCCAGATGGAGCGGCGTTACGCCGCGACCGATCGTGCTGTTGACGAAATCAGGATTCGCATTGACAAGCAAATCCTGCAGAAATCCGATATCATTGTCCCTGACGGCCTGATGCACATCCTTGTGAGACGCATTCTCGGTGGCGGCGCGGCACGGCAGGGCGCCGATGACTAGAAGCGCGACGACTGAGAGGGCAAATGCATGCGTGCGCTGAGCCGGAAGGATATCGTGGGAGTAAGTGTACATCGGCTGAAGCATGTGTGGCACTGCGGGCCTAACACCAGCCCGACTGACTTTGACTCGGTGCTAGACTAGTTGGTAGCGGGTCGCATTCCAATTGAAAACGCGGGGTTTCTCAGCGTTCCGTCGGGCTGTCTGAGCTTGTCAGTGATTCCGACGGTATCCAACCCCACGCATCCCCCTGCACGACACGGCTCCAACCGTTCCACGTTTCGGTGATTGTGACCGGGGTCCCTTGCGGGAAGATGACCAGCTCCCTGGCTGCCGAGGCCGGGGCAATTCGCGCCGGCGTCGAAGTGGACAGGGTGCGCTCCAGCAACCCAGCGGCGGTCAGGTTTACGACGTACCGTGTGCCCGCGAAGCAAGCCCCGCCGAAGAGCAGGGCGACTAGCGCGGCGCGCCAGGAAATTGCAGCTGCGCGACGTTTGTGCCAGGACCAGAGGTTTGCCAGCGCCAGCCCCGTGGCGAGGAGCCAGGCTATGCCCGTGGCGAAGGAGAGGAGCACGCGCAGCGAAAGGACTCCGGTTGCGCCGCGCCAGTCCGGCGTCGTTTGTTCAGGTGCCGCCGATGTGACGGGCGCGATGCTGCCGTTCGTTGCCCCCCCTGGGGAAGATTCCGGACGATACGGTGAGAAACTGGGGGCCGAGTCACGCGCATGAAAGTGAAGTGGCACGGGGGGCGCAAGCAGGGTGCGGTAGACACCGGCCGTCGTATCAAAGAAGGTGAAACGGGCCGCCGGCGTCGCCACAGCGTTGGTGCTCTGTGGAATGACGGTTTGTTCGAAACGGACCGTGCCAGGCGCGGCATCTGCGGCTTGTTGGGGCGGATAGGTCTTGAACGCGTCGGGGTGATCCAGCGTGGGGCTGGTCACGCCGGCGAGGCGCCCGTTGCCACGGATGGTCATCGTGAGCGTGACCAAATCACCGACCGCCAGATCTGTGGGGGTTGCATCGAGGTCCAGGGTGAACTGGCCGATCGCACCGGAGAAGTCGTCCGGTCGCCCCGCCGTCGGCAGCGGGATAACCGTAACGGCGACCGGCGTCACCGGGGTTGACCGTGTTGATTGAAAGGTGGTCGTGCCAAAGACTGTGCGCTCATGCGTGAGTTGCGTGAAGCGAAGCGTGGGCGCCAGGTTAACCGCCCCGGGATTTATGCCATGACTTTCACTTCTAAACTGACGAGTCTCCTCGATCTGGCCTCCCGCACTTGTGCGTGTGGGGGTGAGTTCCTGAAACTGCCCCAACGCGACCTGCTGCCCCCCGTTGAGGCCATCAAGTCCGAATTCATTGCCCAAGGTTATGCCGCGCGCGTGGACGGTGAGCAGGATCTGAAAGGGTTGTCCCACGTAGACAGTGGCTGGCGTGGCGGCGAGGGTTACGCGGATTTCAGGAGAGGGTGCCTGCGCGACCGCGGCACTGGTGCTGAGCATGGCCACAAGCGCAAGTCCTTTGAGGCGAAGATCCAGATTGCGGTTGCCGTTAATCATGATGCATTCCTGACGTCATGGAGACGCGCATCATCAATGGATTCGGCATGCAGCGACACGGCCACGCTCGTGCCGAGGGCAATCAGGAGGCAGGCCCCGACGATCAGCGCAAGCGAGGCGCAGGTCTGCCAGCGCAGTGCGCGCATGGCCGCAGCCACGCAAATGAGTGAAAACCCTCCGAGCGCCAGGCCCAGGCGCACGGAGAACCCGAGGCCATAGTGCCAGAACAGGAAAATGCGTTGCGTTGGCAGAAGCTGGACCCCGCGGTCACCGTCGAGTGCTTCGAGCGCACAACCGATGTTGTGCTGAATCTCCGGCCGTGCGCCGAGGTATCGCTCCGCGCGCAGGAAGGCCTGCAACGCCTCGCGAGGGTGCTCCGCGCTCATGAGCGCCACGCCTTGATTGTAGAACAATGGGCCATTCCGCACGCCGTGTTGCGCCAGTTCCCGATAAAGTTCGGCGGCTGCGGAAAAATCTGCAGCGGATTGCGCGGCTGACAGACTTGCGTTGCTGCGATCCCACATGAATCGCGCGGCGGCATCTGTTGCGGGTGCCGCATGCGCTGACCCCACGCCCATCAGGCAGGTGGTTGCCGATAGCAGCAAGACTGCGAGCGTGCCTCCACGGTGCTGTCGGGCGTGGTGCCGCAGGCATGCATCCAGGTCATCGACAATCTGGCGTGCCATCGCGATGGTATTGGAATCCGCCTCGAACTTCCCGTCTCGCTCAAATTGCGCATGAAACAGCTGCGCATGGAGCGTGTGGCAGCGTTCGGAAAGGTCCGCGGGGACGGATGGCACGGACCTGAGCAAGTTTTGGACATCGGTGGGTGCCAGTCCCTGTGCAGGAGCATCGAGCATGGTACCGAGATACGTGCTCAGCGCTGTACGTACGGCGGCACCGCGTTGCTCCATGCTTGCTTCCTTTTCACCGCGATCAAGCGTGGCGTGGGCGACACGCCGCGCGTCACGGGGGCGGATATGCCGGGCGCGCAGGTGCAGCAGCCGCCGCATGCTGCGCACGGTGAGCGTTAGGGCGAGCACGCATGGCCCAAAGAGGCCGATACCGCCATGGACAGGCCAGCGGAACAAGGGTGCGGGACGGGCGCCGGCAGGGTTCATGGTCACAGGTGCAAAAAGAGACGCGTCGGTGCCAGCACGGATCGTCATGGCGGTGACGCTGTTCGTGGCAGCGGTGAGAATCATGCTGCCGCCCACCGTGGCGGATTCATTGGCGCGAATCGGAATGGGGGCGGTGTGGACCGTGCGATAGGCCCCGGCGAGGCTGTCGTAGTAGGAGATCGCGATGGGTGGGAGCTCGTAGGTGCCGGGCTGGGTCGGCCGCACGGTGTAGCGATAGGTTCGGCCGCGCTCGCGCGACGTCGTGCGCACGGAATCGTCGTACACGCGAAACCGATTGGTCAGGTCGGTCTGCCTGGCGAGCAAGGGAGGACTGAGGCTGTCCAGCCCGATGTCGCCGCTGATATCCAATGTGAGGCTCAGCGGGTCACCGACACTACAGGTCTGTGTATCAAGAGCCGCCGTCACGACGAGATTGGAACCGACCGTGCCAACAAACGACGCGGGTCGGCCCTGCATGGGTGGCGGTGTCACGCGTACGGTTACCGGCGGGCTCGCGGTGAAAATGGGTCTTTTTCCTACCTGTCCGCCCGGACCCACTTCCGTAATGGGACGCCCTTTGAATTCGACCGGGCCGAAGGTGTATGCGCCTTCCGCTTTGGCCACATAGGTGAAACGCAAGTTGTAGACGCGGTAGCGCCCGCGGGCGGAATTCACGCGCTGATTGGGGAACAGAAAACGTGCCTGCTCCTGTTCCGCCATCGACCCGAAGTTGAAGAAGTTCATCATGGGGTCGACGTTGAACGTGACACGATTCAAGGCAAATCCGGGCTGGTCGCGTCGCTGCACCACGTGCGGTTGGAGCAATTGCTCGATCGGTATGGCCCCCAGCCCCGCCGGTGCGGAGAGAAAGGGAACATCGAGGTGCGGTGGGTCGCTGGGATCCAGAGGGTCGTGCTGATCGTAGGGCGGGGGCAGCTCGCGCAACCCAATGCTGACGTCGACGTGAAACATCTCGTCCAGAATGACTGACTCTCGCGATGGCGTGACTTCGATGTAGACCCAGTCCTGCTGCTCCGCGCCGCGAACCTTCACAGATGGCCCGGTGGTCGTCAGTCTTACGCCGTCGGCGTCCACGTGAATCGGGCCGAGGGAAAGGTCGCCGATGCGGGTTGGGGTGGCTTGGACCGTGTACGCGATCCATTCGGTGCGGCGTCCGTTGACGAAGGTCAACTGCCGACTGGAACCGCGGGCCACAATGGTGCAGTCACGGAGTTCCGTGAGGTCTGGTTCGCCGGCGCGGCGCGTGCCGCTGACGCTGATTTGGAGGGTTACCGTCTCGCCGAGAAAAATCTCCTCGCGGTCAACGGTCACTGTCAGGTTGGGTTCAGCCCAGGCCGAAGAGGCGAATGCCAGCAGCGTGGTCACCAGCC
>JAQCIA010000078.1 GCA_027620105.1 Verrucomicrobiota bacterium
TTTGATGTGGCGGTGGACACGGCCGTGTCGCGACGCACGCGCACCGCCAAACTGATTGCCGAGGCCCGCCGTGTCATCGTAGAATCGCGCGTCAGCGATCTGGTCGAGTATCTCGCCGGCACCTGGGTGGCGACGAAGCTCTACGAGGTCTTTGAGGATGCCAAGCTGGCGGAATTTTCCGCGCGGGCGATGCACCTGGAGGGCAGTTTCCAGCGGTTGAAAAGCGATCAGAAGAAGCTGCGCCAGCGGACCTTCAGGGCGGTGCATGAGAAGATCGACAAGGGGATGCGCGAGAGTTTTACGGCGCGGGGCCGGCAGCGGCGTGCCGGTGATGGTGATCGCGAGGACGCCGCGGCGGCGGCGGAAGAGCTGCGCGCCGGCGCGGCCGAATTGCGGGCCAATACGGCACGCCAGCGCGATGCGCGGGATGCGGCGGTCGAAAAGGAAGGGCAGCAGGATGGGTGAGCAGGTGACAGCGCCGCGGCGATCCGAGGGCAAAGTGATTGCCGTGCAGGGGCCGGTTGTGGATGTGCGCTTTGACCGGATTGAGCACATGCCCGATCTGCATGAAACCATTCTCACCCGCGCCTTCGATAAGCGCCAGGTCACGCTGCTTGTGGCCGAGCATCTGGAAGGCAACATTGCCCGTTGCGTCGCGCTGAACTCCACGCTGAACCTCCAGCGCAACATGTCGGCGATGCCGACCGGGTCGGCCCTGCGCATTCCCATTGGCGAGGAGCTTTTCGGCCGCATCATCAACGTCATGGGCCAGCCGGTGGATGGCAAGGGGCCGATCGAGACCGCGCGGACGGATGTCATTCACAAAGACGTCACGCGTGTGGCGGTGGACCTTAACGCGGTGAAGTCGACCGTGGGGGAAGTGCTCGAAACCGGCATCAAGGCGGTGGATCTTCTGTTTCCCGTGGTGCGCGGCAGCAAGACCGGGGTCATCGGCGGCGCCGGCTGCGGCAAGACCGTGCTGATCTCCGAACTGATCCACAACATCGTGGAGGAGCATGACGGGGCCTGCGTGTTCGCGGGCATCGGCGAACGCATCCGCGAAGGCAATGAGCTGTACTACGAATTTGAGCAGGCGGGGATCTTAAGCAAAGTCATGATGGCCTTTGGCCAGATGGACGAACCGCCGGGGGCGCGCTTCAATGTGGTCAAGACCGGCATCACGCTCGCGGAGTATCTGCAGTCGACGGGGCGCGAGGTGCTGTTGTTCATGGACAATGTGTTTCGCTTTGTGCAGGCGGGCGCGGAGATTTCCACGCTGCTGGGGCGCACGCCCTCCGAAACCGGCTATCAGCCCACCCTTGCTTCGGAGGTTGGCGAAGTGCATGAGCGCATTCGCGGCAGCATTTCCGCCTTCGAAGCCGTGTATGTGCCGGCCGACGACCTCACCGATCCGGCGGTGGTGGCGATTTTCAGCTACCTCGACGCGGTCATGGTGCTGTCCCGCGAACGCACCCAGTTGGGGCTCTATCCCGCGATCGACCCCCTGGCATCGTCCTGCTCCAGCTTGAATGCCGCGACGGTGGGACCGCGCCATTATCACTTGTCGCAGGAAACGCAACGCATTCTGACGAAATATGATGAACTGCGGCGCATCGTGGCGGTCATCGGCATCGACGAGCTTTCCCGCGCGGATCGCACGCTCTATGAGCGCGCGCGCAAGCTGCAGAATTTCCTCACCCAGCCCATGTTTGTTGCCGAGTCCTATGTCGGCAAGAAGGGCGCCTACGTCCGCACGGAGCAGACGCTCGACGGTGTCGAAAAGATCATCGACGGAAAAATGGATGGCACCCCCGAGGAAGAGCTCTACATGATCGGGGCGATCTAATCCGGCTGACGCACGCCGCCGCACGTCGTGCAACCGGGTGTGGTTCCGTGGTCTTTCCGCGCTGGCACTGCGCGCGTGTCTGTATTAAGATTCCACGGGTGTCGCTCGTGGCGCGCGCGATATTCGCGTCCCCGGCCTGCAGCGTCACCCAGCCCAAATGATGGCCCAACTCAAAGACCGCCTGATCGAACGTGGACTGATCAGTCGCGACCGGCTGGCGGAGGCCGTGGAGATCACGCGGCAAAGCCAGCTGCCGTTGCCGCGCGTGCTGCTTGATCAGCGGTTCGTGGAGGAGGAGGCGTTGCTGCAGGTGTTGGCAGGCCTGTACGGGCTGGCGTTCATCCAGTTGCGCGACACGACGATCGACCCGCGGGCGGTGAAAAACGTATCGGCCAAATTCGCGGCGCACTACGCCGTGATGCCCGTGCGATTGGACGGCAACGTGCTGACGCTCGCGATCTCCGATCCTTCCGACATGGCCGCGGCGGAGGACGTGGAAACGAATCTGGGTTATCAGGTGGAACGCGTCCTCGCCTGTCGCGCCGACATCGCCGAAGCCTTGCGCGGGCACTACGGCGTGGGGGCGGAGACGGTGGAGCGGATCCTGGCGGAGTCGGGTCAGACCGAAGCCGATGTGACTGTCGAGGCGGCGCACGACCTCGAAAAAATGGCCGCGGACACGTCGGTGGTGAAGCTGGTGAATCAGCTGATGCACGAGGCCATTCTAAGCCGCGCCACCGACATTCATTTTGAGGTGTATCGGGATGGCGTCATCCTGCGCCGGCGCATCGACGGCCTGCTGTACGACACCAACGTGCACGAGAATATTCGCCTGCTGTATCCGGCGATCATTTCCCGCATCAAGCTGATGTCCGGGCTGAACATCGTCGAACGGCGCATGCCGCAGGATGGTCGCGCCCGCGTCAAAATCGGCGGGAGCGAGTATGACCTGCGTATCTCCATTGTGCCGGCCGCGCACGGCGAGGATGTGGTCGTTCGCATTTTGCCGGCCACGATGGTCTTCGATCTCGCGAGCCTGGGCTTCTCCGGCGAGCAGTTAACGTCCCTGCAAAAATTTTCCGAGTCCCCGCATGGCATCATTTTCGTCACCGGCCCGACCGGGAGCGGCAAGAGCACCACGCTGTACGCCTGTCTGTCGCGGCTGAACACGCGCGAACGGAAGATTATCACCATCGAGGATCCCGTGGAGTACGAGGTGCGGGGGATCACGCAGACCCAGGTGAACCCCAAGATTGGACTCACCTTTGCGCACGCGTTGCGCAGCATGTTGCGCCATGATCCGGACGTGATGCTGGTGGGCGAAGTGCGTGACCGCGAAACCGCCGAGATTGCCATCCAGACCGCGATGACCGGGCACCTGGTGCTCAGTTCCCTGCACACCAACGATGCGGCCGGCGCGGCAGTGCGTTTGATTGATATGGGCATCGATCCGTATCTGGTGACCTCGACGGTGCTGGTTTTCACCGCCCAGCGCCTGGTGCGGACGATCTGCCCGGACTGCCGGGAGAGTTATGAAGCGTCGGGAACGCGCCTGTTTCGCGGGCGGGGTTGTCGGCAATGCAACCAAAGCGGTTTTCGCGGGCGCATGGCCATTTCGGAATTGATGCCGCTCGTGCCGGAGATCGCGGACATTATTTTAAAGCGCGCCTCGGCGAAACAGATACGCACGCGGGCCGACGAATTGGGAATGTCGACGATGGCCAAGGATGGGTGGGACAAAGTTGCGCGGGGGCTCACCACGGCGGAAGAAGTGCTGCGCGTGACCACCCTCTGATGGCGGATGCCGTGTCACGCGCGCCCCAGCGACGCCACCTGATGGTATGACCACCTTCATCTACAAAGCGAAACGCGGACCGGAAAAAACGGAAGAGGGTGAACTGGAAGCAGATTCCCGGGCTTCCGCATTGCTGGCGCTGGATCGCATGGGGCTCAGTCCGATCACGGTGGCGGAGCGTCCGGCCTCGGCACGGCCCGCCCACGTGCGCCAGGCCACGGTGGCCCCATTGCGCGTGCGCGGACGCGATGTCACCGTGTTCACGCGTCAGCTGGGAAGCTTGATCAAGTCCGGCGTGCCAATTCTGCGCGCCCTGCGCACGATCATTGACCAGACATCCAACCAGCGCCTGCGCACCGTGGTGGAAGGGATGGAGGCCACGATCCGTGACGGGAGCATGCTGTCCGCCGCCATGCAGCGCTATCCGTCTGTTTTTCCGGCCCTGTATCTGGACATGGTGCGCGCGGGCGAGTCTGGCGGCATGCTCGATGTCAGTCTGGCGCGCCTCGCCGACGCACGTGAAAAGGAGGAGGATGCGCGCCGCAAGGTGCAGGCGGCCATGGCCTATCCGCTGCTCGTGCTGCTGGTCGGGGCCGGGACGGTGTTTGTTTTGCTGTCGTTCTTCCTGCCCAAGATTGTGGTGCTGTTCAAGGATTTCGCGCACCTGCCGTTACCCACGCGCATCCTGATCGAGACCAGCGACTTCTTTCACGCGTACTGGTACTGGTTGGTTCTGGTGATGTTGCTCGGCGCGGCCATTTTTAAGCGACTGAGCGCGGGCGAACGGGGCCGCGCGTTTCTGGACGCGCTCATCCTGCGCGTCCCGCTCGTGCGGGATTTCGTGGTGCAGGCCGACATCGCCCGTTTCGCGCGCACGCTGGCGTTGCTGGTGAACGCAGGGATCGTGATCGACAAGTCGTTGCAACTCAGCGGCAACACGCTGAGCAATACGATTCTGCGTGCGGAACTGGACGCGGCGCGGATTAGCACGGTGCAGAAGGGGGCCCCGCTCTCAGAGGGAATCAAGCGGGCCGCGCATTTTCCGCCGTTCGTCGCGAACATGACGGCCGTGGGCGAGGAAGCCGGACGGTTGGATGAGGCCTTGCTGGAAGTGGCGGCCTTCTACGAAAAAGAAGTGGAGCAGCAGGCGCGCCTGATCACGAGCTTGATCGAGCCGCTCTTAATTCTGGTGGTCGGGGCGATGGTGGGATTCATTGTGGCGGCGATGCTGCTGCCGATTTTTGAACTGGGGACCGGGTTGCGATGAGTGCCGGTTCGGCGGTGTGGCGACCGCGATCTGCACGGGCGCGGGGCGGCGGGTGGCGGCGGCTGGCGGGGGTGACACTGCTGGCGTCCCAGGGCCCCCTGGCGGTGGCTGGCACGGCGGATTCGCCCGTGCCGGACTGGAAGGAACTCAAGGGGCAGCATTTCATCGTGCAGCACCAGGCAGACGCCGCCTATGCCGGCGAGGTGGCGCGCCGCGCGGAACAGGACTATGACCGCATTGCCCGTGCGCTCGGCATCACGCGGCACGGCGGCTTCTGGCTGTGGGACAACCGGGCGCGCATCTCGGTGTACGCCACGCGCGAGGCCTACCTCGCTGCCGCGCGCGCGCCGGACTGGTCCGGCGGCGTGGCGCAGTACACGACGCGCACGATCCTCACGTTTCAGGGGAGTGACGCGTTTCTGAATTCCATCTTGCCCCATGAAATCACGCACCTCGTGTTTCGTGAGTTCATTGGGTTTCGCCAGGACATCCCGCTCTGGCTGGATGAAGGCGTGGCGCAATGGATGGATGCGTCCAATCGTGGGCGGGTGGTGGCCATCGCCAAGCAGCGCAAGGTGGAGGGGCAGCTGGCGCCGGTTTCAGCGCTGACCGCGGCGGCCATGGGGCGCGGGGTCGACGCGCGCGATGCGGTGGCATTTTATGCGCAGTCGGCGAGTCTCGTGGGGTTCATGCTCGCTGCGCATGGCGTCGCCAAGTTTCGCGAATTCTGCGGGCACTTGCGCGACCAGCACACGCTGGAAGATGCTTTGCGATTTACTTATCCCAACACTCTGCGTAGTGTTGAGGCGCTGGATCGCGCGTGGAATGCATACCTGGAGGCCAAGCCGCATGAGCAGCAAGCGGGGCGGATTTACACTCATTGAATTGATGGTCGTGGTGATCATCATCGCCGCCCTCGCTGGCATGGTGTTGCCACGTGTCATTCCGGCCTCGGATGAGGCCAAGAAGAACATCGCCAAGGGCGATTTGGCTAACATTTCCACGGCCTTGAAGCTGTATCGCCTGTATAACTCCGTGTATCCGCCCACCGGCGAGTTGGCCAAGCTCATGGATCCCGCCGGACCTGGACCTTATCTGGAGAAGAAGCCGATCGACCTGTTTGATAAAAGCCACACCGCGTATTACGACTATAAATTCATCGGCGATGAGTCCGTTCCGCCGTTCATGCTGACGTCGCGCGGGCCGGACGGGCAGCTGGGCACGCAGGACGACGTGAAGCTCGACGAATGAAGTTTCGTCGCGCGGACAATTTCTCGCAAGCGGTCATGAGTGCGAACCGCCATTCTGGTTCACGGTGGTCATCCTTTCCACCGGGATCGTGCTCGTGTTGCAGGCGTTCCAGACGTCGGCGACGGCGCTGGGTGCGGCGCGCGATGCCATGCGCGCCACGCATCTGCTGCGGGGCATGGTTGAGACCATTGCGCGCGACGGCCTTGCCGCCGTGCCGGCTTCTGGCGCCTGCCCCGCGCCTTACGGCGCGTACGCCTGCCGGGTGACCGCGGCGGCCGGCGGGGGCGAATCGCCTGAAGGGGGCCAAGTGCAGCAGATTACCGTCGATGTCTGGCCTCAGTACGCGCCCTCGGCGGTCTTCTCGTTGTCCACGTATCTGTACGGCGACGCCCCATGAACGGCAGCATGGCAAGGCATACCGACGGATCCGCGCGCCGCGCCCGCGCCGGGTTTTCGCTGCTCGAGTTGCTCGTGGTCACGATGATCATGGCGGTGGTGGTGTCGGCGATTGGGTTCTGTCTGGCGGGCGGGTTGCGGGTGTGGGATGCGGCGCAACATTTCGGCAAGGCTGAGTCCGGCGGTTTGGTTGCGATGGAGTCGCTCTGCGGGGACTTGCGCAACACGTTCGCCTTTCAGGCGATTGGCTTTCACGGGGAGCCGGGGTTGGTTGCTTTTCCGGGATTCACCACGCGTGAGGATCGCGATGCGGGTTTACGCCGCGATTTGAGTACGGTCCGGTATTATGTGCGGGACGGCGATCTGGTGCGCGAAACGGTTTTGTATCCCGCTGGCGCGCGGATGGCCGAGCACCTGGCCTCGGGCGTGGCGGACCTCCGTTTCGTCTATCAGGATTCCGCGGGTGAGACCGTGGCGGCCACCACCAACCTGCCGGTCTGGGTGGATATCGCGCTGGTCCTGGAGGCCGGCGCCGATGATGATGTCGGACTGGCGTTGCGGCGCAGCGTGCGCGTGGTGGCGGGAGCGGCCTTATGAAGCGCGGCGCAACCGCCAGCATTCTGATTCTCGCACTGTGGACGCTGATGGTGCTCGCCTTTCTGGCCCTGGCCATCGGCGGATTTGTTTCGGCGGGGACGCAGACTGCGCGATTTCTGCAGAACGATGCCACGGCCATGGCGCTGGCGCAGGGCGGGGTGGAATTGGCCATCAGCGACATCATGCAGAACCCCAGCAATTTCGACGCGACCGTCCGTGGCGATGTCAGCGGTCTGGAAAGTCGCTTCCGCGAGAATGCGTCGCTGAATGGCGGCACGTTTTCGGTCTACTACACCTTCGATGACACCAATGCCAATGGCATCGTCACGAATTTCGGCGTGCTGCGGGAAAGCCTGAAGATCAACATCGACAATGGCGCGGGCACGGACACGCAGCGGTTGGTCCGGGTGCTCGACTGGCTGGGGGCGCCGCGCGACCTGGCGGACATGCTTGTGTACACCTATCCGAGCAACAAGCTCAGCCAGAAAACCGTTGCGCCTGAATATATGAATCGGTATGGTCCCTATGAGGCGGTGCCTGAACTTTTCGCCGTGCGGGGAGTTGGAATTGCCCTGTTCGAGGGGCTTGAACCGCTGGTGACCCTGCGCGAGTTTGAGCGGCGCTACCCGGATCAAGGCGATGCCTGGCAGCGTCGGGAAAGTTACGGTGGCATCGCTGAGGGCCGAGTCATGGCCGGGGGGGCGGAGGGCGCTTCCACGGTGGTGGCAACGCGGCGGATCACCTTCGTTTTCGACCGCGTGACGACAAATCTCCTGTACTGGCGTGAGCACTGATAGAGCAAAGCGCGGACACGGTGGCCCCGTGGTCATCGTTGAAATCGGCAACGACTGGCTGAAGGTCATTCAAGTCGACCGAGGTGGCGGCGGCTTTTCGCTGGCACGGGTTGCGCTGGACAAGCTCGATCCCATCCGCGGTCCCTCGTCGGAGCGTCTCGCGCCCCTGCTCCGTCCGTTCGCCACGTCAGGCGGCGTTGTGTATGGCTGTTTGCCCCGCCAATTGGCCACGGTGCGCATTCTCGAACTGCCTTCCACGAACCCGGTTGAAATCGGAGACATGGTGGAGTTGCAGGCGGGCAAGCTGACGCCCTACACCAAGGAAGAAATCGTCGCCGATTACAAAATCGTGGGACCCGGGCGCGAGGGGTACACGAAGGTGATGCTC
>JAQCIA010000079.1 GCA_027620105.1 Verrucomicrobiota bacterium
GCTATCGCACCAATCTCTCCTCCGCCGAATTTGTCCGCGTACTCAACACCTGCGGCTGCTGCATCATTGGCCAGACCGCCACCCTCGCCCCGGCCGACAAGATGCTCTACGCCTTGCGTGACGTGACCGGCACCGTTCCCTCCATCCCCCTGATTTCGGCTAGCATCATGTCCAAGAAACTAGCCGAAGGCACCGACGCCCTGCTGCTCGACGTGAAGTGGGGCACCGGCGCTTTCATGAAATCACCGCGGCAGGCTCGCGAACTCGCCGAGACCATGGTGGAGATCGGATCGCGCATGGGCAAGAGTATGACCGCCCTGCTCACGGACATGAACCAACCCCTCGGTTGCACGGCCGGGAATGCACTGGAAGTCCATGAATCCGTGGAATCGCTGCAGGGCCGCGGCCCCGCCGATCTGATGGAGCTCACGCTGACACAAGCGGCCCACATGCTCCTGCTTGCGAAGCGCGTAAAAACCCTGAAGGCCGCCCGGGTACAAGTGAACAAGGCGCTCGATTCCGGCGCCGCCTTTGAGAAATTCCTGGAGATGGTCAAACTGCAGGGCGGCGATCTGCGCGTCCTCGAGGACACCAGCCGCCTGCCCCAAGCCAGGATTCAACGGGAAGTCGTCGCCCCCCGGTCCGGCATCGTGGCGCGCGTTGGTGCCGAGGAAATCGGCAAGGCCTGCCTCGTCCTCGGCGCGGGTCGTGTGCGCGTGGAAGATGCTGTCGACCATGCCGTAGGCATCAGCGGCCTCGTGAAAATCGGCACGCGTGTGGAGAAAGGACAGCCGTTGTTCACGATCCACGCCAACGCAGAGAAGCACTACGCCGAAGGACGGAAACTTGCCGAAAGCGCCGTCACCATTCAGAGCAAGCCGCCTAAACTTCTGCCCCTGATTGTGGAAACCATCCAACCCAAGGCGCGCCGTGGCAAATAAGAGGAGGCCGCCAGCCCGTTCCGCGCAGATTCCGCGCGTGACCCCGGCAGCCTTAAAACGCCTGCTGCGGCGGGCCGCGGCGGCTGCACGTCGCGCGCACTGCCCCTATTCGCACTATCACGTCGGCGCCGCCCTGCTGGGTCCTGGCCAACGCATGTATGCCGGTTGCAACGTGGAGAACGCATCCTACGGCCTGACCCTCTGCGCCGAACGCAATGCCGTGGTCCAGGCCGTCGCCGCCGGGATCAAAACCTTTTCCGCCGTGGCAATTGTGGCCGACGGGCCTGCCATTCCCTTTCCTTGCGGGGCCTGCCGTCAGGTGCTGGTCGAGTTCTGCGGGCCCGACACGATCGTGATCATTGCCGTGCGAAATCGTCTGGACCAGTTTCAAACGCTCACACTCGGTAAACTCTTGCCGCATGCGTTCACACTATGAATAAGAAGACATTCGTCCTCGACACCAACGTCCTGCTGCACAACGCCGAATCCATCCACAGCTTCGCTGATAACAATGTCGTCCTGCCCATGGCGGTGATCGAGGAACTCGACACCTTCAAGCGCGACAACAACGAACTGGGACGCAACGCCCGTCAGGTCATCCGCGCGCTGGATGAATTGCGCGGCCAGGGCAACCTGCGGGATGGTGTCCCCATCGGCAAGGGCGGCACACTCACCATCGTATCCACGCCCGCGGTCGACGAAACCGAGGACCTCGGACTCAGCCAGACCGTGCCCGACAATCGCATCCTCTGGCTGGCCTACATGCTTCACCGCGCCGGTCAGAACGTGATCTTTGTCAGCAAGGACATCAACGCGCGCCTCAAAGCCGACGCGCTGGGCCTGCAGGCCCAGGATTTCGAGAAAATGAAGGTCAACGTTGACGACCTTTATGCGGGCTTCATGGAGCAAACGGTTTCCTCCCGCACCCTGGACAGCTTTTTCAAAAGCGACACGTTTCAACAGCGCGGCATGGGGCGCTACCCGAATGAGTTTCTGATCCTGCGTGATCGCGGCGCCAAGAAGCGCACCGGACTGGCGCGCGTGCTGCGCCCGGGCTTGGTCACCCATCTGAGCAATCAGCACGAAAAAGTCTGGAACATCGCGGCGCGCAACCGGGAGCAGCGCATGGCCTTGGAACTGCTGATGGATCCTGAAGTGCAGATCGTGACGCTCGTCGGCCAGGCCGGCACGGGCAAAACCTTGCTCGCCATGGCCGCGGCCCTGCATTGCACGCTGCGTATGAAGCGCTACGACCGCGTGCTCGTCTCCCGCCCGGTGATTCCGATGGGTAAGGACATCGGGTACCTGCCCGGCGCCAAGCTCGAGAAAATATCGCACTGGATGCAGCCGATTTTCGACAACCTCACCTACCTGCTGCGTGACGGCATGGAAGTGGGCCAGCGCATGAAGCGCAAGGCGAAGATGACCGCCCACGAGAAGATCGATAAACTCCAGCGCGATAATGTCATGGAGATGGAAGCCCTGACGTACATCCGCGGCCGCTCCATTCCACGCCAGTATGTGATCATCGACGAAGCCCAGAACCTCACGCCGCACGAAATTAAGACCATCGTCAGCCGCGCCGGCGAGGGTACGAAGATGGTGCTCACCGGCGACCCCTACCAGATCGACAACCCCTATCTGGACGCCAGCAGCAACGGCCTGACCTACGCGACGGAGCGCCTCAAAGGACAGGATATCCACGGTCACGTGACCCTGCGCAACAGCGAGCGCAGCCCGCTGGCCGCAATTGCCGCTGAGCATCTCTAAGAGCGCGGTAGTTGGAACCGCAGAGGAACACAGCTTCACACGGTTGCGGATTTTTCCAGCCTGATCCGCGTTCATCCGTGTTCCTCTGCGGTGCCATCCTCCCTCCCCCTCATCATGAACCCCAACAGCAGCCTCATTCTGGCCGACGACCTCGGCTGCGGCGATCTCGGCGCCCAGAACGGCGGCAATGAAAGCCCTGTTCGCCACCGCGCCCGCTTGCATCTGCGCAACGTTGGCGTAAACTTGCCCCTCATGCCGACGAACGACATCCTCGCCGCCTTTGACCGGAACCGCGAGACCATCCTCGATCAGTGGATGGAGTTGCTCGCTTTCCCGAGCATCAGCACGGACCCCGCCCATCATCGCGACTGCGTGGCCTGCGCGGAGTGGCTGGTGCGGCATCTGCGTGAGAACGGATTCGCCGATGCACGCCTCCTGCCCACACCGGGCAATCCCGTGGTATTCGCCGAACGAAAAGGCAAACCCGGAAAGCCGGTCGTGTTGTTCTACGGCCATTACGACGTGCAGCCCGTGGATCCGCTCAACGCCTGGCACAACCCACCCTTCGCCCCAACCTTGGTCAATGGCCGCATGCGCGCGCGCGGCGCCCAGGACAACAAGGGACAGCATTTCTATGCGCTAAAGGCCATGGAGGCCCTGATTGCCGCGGGACGCCTCGACGCCACCGTCAAAGTCCTGATCGAAGGCGAAGAGGAGTGCGGCAGTCATGGGATCTCCGCCGCCATGGGCGCCTGGCGTGACCAACTTGCGGCCGATCTCCTACTCGTCACCGACATCGGCATGGACGGCCCGCGTATTCCCACGATCACACTCAGCCTGCGCGGCCTGATCCATCTCACCGTTGAAATCTCAGGCCCGCTGCGCGATCTGCACTCCGGCACCCACGGCGGTGTGGCCCCCAATCCGGCCATCGCCCTCGCACGCATGATCGCGAGCCTCCACTCGGCGCATGGCGACATCGCGGTGCGCGGCTTTTACGATGGCGTGCAAGCCCCCTCGCAGGCCGAATTGGCTTTAATTCGCTTCATCCCTTTCGATCCAGATGCCTATCGCAAAGCAACCGGCGTCCCACCCAGCGGCGGTGAGCGCGCCCTGCCCGTGCCGGAGCGTCTCGGCTTGCGTCCGAGTCTCGAAGTGAACGGCATGCGCTCAGGGTTCGATGGCGCCGGCGTCAAAACCATCATCCCCGCAACGGCCCGGGCCAAATTCACGGCACGCCTGGCGGCGGGACAGAACCCCGCTGCTTGCCTGGCGGCCCTGGAGGCGCATCTGCACGCGCAAGTCCCTGACGGGCTGAAGCTGACCATTGTGGAAAAGGGCGTTGGCGGATCCGGGTTTCGCCTAAATCCGGAATCCGCCTGGGTGTCACGCGCCACGGAAGTCTTGCAGAACATCTACGGCGTGGCGCCAGTCCGACGCTGGGAAGGCGCTTCGATTCCCGTGATCGCCGAGCTGGCGCGCGTGTCCGGCGCGGAACCGCTGCTCGTTGGATTCGGTCTGGAGGAGGATGCAATCCACGCACCCAACGAATCCTTCGCGCTCGAACAATTCCGCAACGGCTATCGCTACGTCGCGGAATTGCTGGCCGGTTTGTAGGGGTGCGCCAGCCGTCTGACACCCCTCCGCCAGCATCGCCCCCTTGCGCAACGCCCACCAATGCCGCATGATGCGCGCTTCCGGCAGGCCGTAATCCTTGAAAGTGATCGTATGGCTCCAAAGCCAAAATCCACACCGCTCGAATCACCCGCAGCGCCTCCGGAAGAGCTGACCGGGACGGTGGAAAACATCGTCTACCGCTCGGAAGACACCGGCTACACGGTCTGCGCCTTGGCCATTCCCAACCGCAAGGACACCATCACCGTCGTGGGACATTGCGCCGCCGTCTGGGCGGGCGAAATGCTCCGCACGCGCGGGCATTGGGTGCGCCACAAGCAACATGGCATGCAGTTCCAGGCCGACCAGATGGAATGCATTGTGCCCACATCCGCCTATGGCATCGAACGCTTCCTCGCCAGTGGCATGATCCGCGGGATCGGCAAAGTCATGGCCAAGCGCATTGTGGCCCGATTCGATAAGGACACCCTGTGCATCATCGAGAAGGATTCCGGGCGCCTTGAAGAAGTGGAGGGGCTCGGCCCAAAACGGCGTCTGATGATCAAGGAATCCTGGATCGAACAGAAGGCCGTGCGCGACATCATGATCTTTCTGCAGGGCCACGGCGTGGGGACAGGACAGTCCGCCCGCATCTATCGCCAATACGGTGCGCAATCCATCGGAATCATCACCGAAAATCCCTATCGCCTCTGTACGGATGTCTGGGGCATCGGATTCAAAACTGCGGATCGCGTGGCCATGAGCATGGGCATCCCTCCCCACTCCGCCGTGCGTTCGCGCGCGGGGCTGGCCTACGTGCTGCTAACGCTTACTGAGGAAGGGCACTGCTTCTGTACCGCCCCCGAACTGGTGTTGCAGGCCCAGGCCCTGCTCGACATCCCCGCCGAAATTCTGCAAGTCGCCCTGAATCACGAAGTCTCCGAAGCGCGCCTGATCCTGGATGACAACCGCATCTATCTACCGGATTTGTATCAGGCTGAAACCTCCATTGCCACCAAACTGGCGGAACTGCGGCGCACCGCCACCGCGTTTCGCCCCATTGTGGCCGACAAGGCCGTGCCCTGGGCCGAAGAACAGGTCAACATCACCTTCGACACGCGCCAGGCGGAAGCCCTGCATATGGCCCTGACAGAAAAAGTGTCGATCATCACCGGCGGCCCTGGCGTGGGCAAAACCACCATTATCCGCGCACTCGTCGATATTTATGGCAAGCGCGGCCTGAAAGTCTGCCTCGCGGCGCCCACGGGTCGCGCGGCCAAACGCATGGAGGAAGCCACCCACCACGGTGCCAGCACCATCCATCGCCTGCTGAAATTCATGCCGCGCGACGGATCCTTTGAGCATGACGCGGCCAACCCGGTGCAAGGCGACGTTTTCATTCTCGACGAAATGTCCATGGTCGACGCCCTCCTGATGGCGCATTTTCTGCGCGCCCTGCCCAATGGCGCGGTGCTGGTGCTCGTCGGGGACATTGACCAGCTCCCCAGTGTCGGTCCCGGCAATGTGCTCCGCGACCTGATCCAGTCGGAACAGATCGCCTGCGTGAAACTCGAACACATTTTTCGCCAGGCGCGCGGCGGCTTGATCGTGCAAAACGCCCACCACATCAACAACGGTGAGTACATCGAAACCGCGGACAGCGACGACGAATCCGATTTCTACTTTTTTGAAGCGCGTGAGCCGGAGCTGGTGATCCAGCGCGTGGTCGATCTCGTCACGTCGCGCATCCCGCACAAATTCAGTTTTGACCCGCTTGCGGACATTCAGGTCCTCACGCCCATGCGCAAAAACCAGCTCGGCGCGGACAATCTAAACGCGCTCCTGCAGGAGGCGCTCAATCCCAATGGGCCCAACGTACAGCGGTTTGGCCGCATCTACCGCGAGCGCGACCGCGTCATGCAAATTCGCAACAACTATGACAAGGAAGTCTACAACGGGGATGTGGGCCTGATTCAGGAAGTTGGCGTGGACAATCAGACCTTGATCGTGAATTTTGACGGACGCGGCGTGCCCTATGAATTTTCGGAATTGGACGAACTGGTGCATGCTTACGCCTGCACGATTCACAAGGCGCAGGGCAGCGAATATCCGGCGGTGGTGCTGCTGATCGCCACCCAGCACTTCAAGCTCTTGCAGCGCAACCTGATATACACAGCCGTCACCCGTGCCCGCAAACTGGTCTGCCTGGTCGGATCATCCAAGGCTGTGACGATGGCGATTCATAACAATGAAATGCGCCTGCGGCGTACGGGGCTGGCACAACGCCTGGTGGAGCAAATGCGCGGAATCGCGCGCACCGGCAGCGGCGCCACGACGGCCCGCGAGGTCTAGTCGCGCTGAAACTGGCGACACCGCACATCCACGGCGGCCAACAGTTCGCGGGTCTGCGTGTTGAAGCTGTAGGACCCTTCGTACACCACTTCGCGGATGCCGGCATTGATGATCATCTTCGCGCAGAGCAGACAGGGACTGAGGGTGCAATAGAGCATAGCGCCGGACACGGCGATGCCATGAAATGCGGCCTGCGTGATCGCATTTTCCTCGGCGTGGCAGCAAATGCAATCGCCCAACTCGCTGCCAGATGGCGCGTCGCTGGCACAGCGTGGACAGCCACCTTCAAAGCAATTCGTGGCGCCACGTGGCGTGCCGTTGTAGCCGGTGGAAATGATCCGCCGGTCCCGCACGATCACCGCCGCCACCTGTCGTCGCCGACAATTTGCGCGTGACGCCACCACCCGCGCGATGTTCATGAAGTACGTGTCCCAGTCAGGACGGGCGAAGGTGTCGGTACTCAAACCTCCAGCTCCTGCTGGGCCTTCTGCCGAGTCCCCGCCGTGAACTCGCGTACAAGATTATAGGCCACTGCGAGCAAGACCGGACCAATGAACAACCCGATAAAACCGAAAGCCAGAACGCCCCCCAGCACCCCCATCAGGATGGTGACAAAGGGCAGATTCATGCCGGATTGGATCAGCAACGGTTTCACAATGTTGTCGATACCGCTGATACCGAAAAAACCCCAGAGCGCCATGAACACGCCCCACCCATCGCGCCCTTCCGAAAACAGCCAGACTGCCGCGGGAACCCACACCAGCGGGGGACCTACCGGAATGAACGATAGCAGAAAGGTCAGCAATCCCAGCAGGAACGGTGACGGCGTCCTCGTGATCCAAAACCCAATGCCCGCCAGAATGGCTTGCACCAGCCCGGTCCCAATAACACCATAGACCACACTGCGGATGGTGCGCCCGACCACTTCCACATGACGCTGCGCGGAATCGCCCAGAATACGGCGCCCGCCCGCCACGATGCGCTTCACCACACGCTCGCCGTCACGATAAAAGACGAATGCCACGAGTACGCTCAAGATCATCTGGGCGACCCCCATGCCGAAGTCGAGACTATGGCTCAGTGCCCATTTCCCGCAGGTGCGCGCAACGCCCTGCAGCATCTCCGACGTACGCGCCGTATCCTGCATCAGATCGCCCCAGGAGCGATCAATGTAGTCGCCGACACCGGGCAGGTTGCTCACCCACGCCGGCGCCTGCTGCGGCATGGCCCCCTGGAAGTGCTGGAACCACTCCCCCATGTGGGCGACATTCCCGGCCAGGGTCACCCCCACCACCACAAAGGGCAGCACCAGCACCATGCTGAGCAGAATGGTCATAACCAGTGCCGCCAGGGTCCGGCGGTGCAACCCGACCACCTGCTTCAAGCGCGCGAAAATCGGCCAGGTGCAGTAACACAACACGCCGGCCCAGAGAATGGCCGACATGAAGGGCCGCAGCACCATGAGGCTACCGACAATCACGAGTGCCAGCACCGCTACGGAGGCGATGGTTTCTATGCGGTCCGGAAGTTTCA
>JAQCIA010000080.1 GCA_027620105.1 Verrucomicrobiota bacterium
GGCAATGTTCCCGAAGACCACGACAATGCCCTGTGCCTGTTCGCGGACGGCCTCGCCGGCGGCTGCGCAATCGCGGAGAAATGCATGGCGTTCCCACTCGTCGCCAATGAGGTAGCCGGGCAGGACCATTTCCGAGAATGCAATCAGATCAACATCCTCCTGGCGGGCTTTGGCAATGGCCGTGCGCATGCGCGCAAGGTTTACCTGCGGCCGGCCGGGACTGACATCGATTTGAGCAAGACGTACGCGCATGGGTGGGTTCATCAGTTGTGGGGCAAGCGGGGCTGCCGGTTGCGCACGAGCGATTGTATTCGTCCCAAGAGCACGCGGACGTGCAAACGCAGGGAGTCGTGGGAATGCGTGCCCCAGGACTCCTCCTCGATGCGGCGCAACCGTCGGAAGAACCACGTGAGCACGCCAACCATCGCGCCGCCGACGATGAGCACCAGCACGACCATGAGTGCGTTGATCACGGGACTTCCTTTCACGGGCACTATACGCCGGGCAGGCCAGTCTGTGCAATCGTGCAGGATTCCATCAATGCGTGGCCATGCCGTTGACCATGTGGATGACGACGCGCCCCATGTGCTGAAGGCTGTCCGATGATAGTTTATCCAGCGTGTCGTGGGGGGTGTGCCAATAGTCGTTGCGACCGGGCGCTGAGCCAAACTGAAAATCGATCAGATCGATCGCCGGCATCCCGCGCTGCAGAAAGGGGACGTGGTCGTCCAGCATTGACCCTGAAAAGAGGCTGAAGCGGTCGCGAATGCCCGCGGCCTTGGCGGCGGCGAACGCTGCCACGACGAGTTCCGGTGTGGTATTGCGCGGGATGGTGATGGTGAGGTCGCGGTCGCCGACCATGTCCAGCAGGATGACGGCCCGAACATGGGGGGCGATTCCGTCGTCAGTAAGTTTGGAGGCCAGTCGGATGCTGCCATGCAAGCCGTCCTTTGCAGCGTAGGCATGGCGGCACTCTTCGCCGTCCAGGAACCCCAGCAGAATGGTTGGCGTGCCGGCGATGGGGGGGCTCAGCACGGCTGCGAGAGCGAGGAGGAGTCCGGAGCTGGAACCCGAATCGTTGGCTCCCACAAAATTCGTGGCGATACCCACCTTGGTATCATAATGGGAGAGCAGCACGATCCAGCGGTGCGGGTCGCCGGGAATGGTCCCGAGTATGTTGCGAAAGGTCAGGGTTTCCGCGGGCGTTTCATCCTGAAAGGCATCGATGTCGACGCGGATGCCAGACGCGCGCAGTTCGTTCGCGATGAACGCGGCGGCCCGTTCCGCGCCGTCGCTGCCGGATGATCGCGGTCCCAGGGCCACGAGGTTCGACACAAGTTGCATGGCACGCGCGCCATCCAACGCGTCGGGATTGCGAGGTGTCGGCGACGCAGGTGCGTCCGCCTGGGGCTGGCGGAGACAGCCGGCGACCAGGATCAGTAAGCAAACTGTGAGCCAAGGCAGACGCATCAGGGGGCGGTCTCCACGCGGTGGCAAAATGACGCTGTGCGTGCGCGACTCACAGGTCGTCGTGGGGAAGTCCAAGGACCTCGATAATCCGGTCCAGGTCCTCGTTGGAATAGAAATCGACTTCGATGACGCCTTTGGCTTTCTTGCCGTTGGCAAAGGTACGCGTGGGTTGGAGACGCACGGCGGTGCCGAGGTGGCGGTTCAGCCTGTCGGACAAATCGCGCAGATGAGAATCGGGCAAATCCGATCGAGAGGCGCGGGGTTTGCGAGGGGCGGCGCGATTACGCGCGAGGGTCTGCTCCAGTTGACGCACGGACATGCCATCTTTGGCAACGCGTTCGGCGAAGTGCAGTTGTTCTGCTTGAATCTCCATCCCGGAGAGCACTTTGGCATGACCGGAGGAGAGGCGACCATCGACGACCATGGCCTTCACCTGCGGATGGAGTGACAGGAGGCGCATGGCGTTCGCCACGGAGGCGCGTGCCTTGCCAACGCGCTTGGCGATTTCCTCCTGCGTGAGCGCGTATTTTTCGGAGAGTACTTGATAGCCTTCCGCCTCTTCGATCACGTTCAGGTCCTGGCGTTGCAGGTTCTCGATCAGGGCGAGGGCCACGGCCTCTTCGTCGGAGGCATCGAGCACGATCACGGGGACATCGGTGAGTCCAGCCGCTCCGGCGGCGCGCAGGCGTCGCTCGCCGGCGATGAGTTCATAGATGGCGCCACGTTTGCGGACGAGTAGCGGCTGGAGAACGCCGCGCTCCTTGACGGAGCGAATGAGGTCCTCCATGGCTTCCTCGCCAAAGCCCTGACGCGGCTGCCAGGGCGGTGTGCGCACATCCACCAGGGGGACGCGGAGACCGTCCGTGGTCGCATTCGGCGCGGCGGCGCGCTTCGTGCTTTCATTGATCAGCGCATCCAGCCCTCTGCCCAATCCATGCTTAATCGACATGCCTCACCTCAATTGGTCGCGAAATGCCCACCCACCCACTGGTCGTTTGACTGAAACCCAAATACGTTACGCGGCGTGCTTTGTCTCCTGCGCGGCTTGCGTCACGGCACGGCCCAGACACATGCTGGCTTTGATCGTGGCGCCATCCTCGACGTCCAGCCGGGGGCTGGAAAGCTCTCCGCAAAAAGTTGCCGTGGCGCGGATGCGGACGCGGTCCTCCGCGCGAATGTTGGCCCGGAGACTCCCCGCAATGTCGATGATGGGACAGACCAGCGTTTCTTTCAGCGTGAGCGTCGCGCCGGCTTGGATGGTGAACTCACGCATGGTGGCCGTCTGGAGGTTCACCATGCCGCCGGATGCAAGCTCGAGTCGCCGTGTTGCGCGGAGCGTGGCGCGGGTGGCATTGGCGGCGATGATGATGTTCTGTGCGATGATGATGCAGGTGCCAAGATCCGCCTGCGCGCCGACGGTCACACTGCCCATGGTGCGCAAGTCGCTGGACAAAGGGCCATCCACGGTATGGTCGTCAATATCCAGGTTGCGTTTACATTTTGGGCAAAGGGCGTAATGGATTTTTCCGGACACCACAAACCCGTAGCCACACTCGTAGCAGACCAGTTCGTGTTTGATGGGAATTGCCGTGTGTCCCGCGCGCGAGGCTTTGGTGACCGGGGGCGTGGTGGCGGAAGACGCCGATGCTTCCGCCTGGGGCAGGCTCGTGGCGGAATGCTTCAAGCGCGGTTGCGCCTGGGGCGCCTTCCCCGAGTGCTTAATGGCTTGCACGGAGGCAAAGCCGTTAATTAGCGTCGGTTCCTTGCGCTTGCTCACACGAAAGCCTCCTCAGCAGCGACGGGGGCGGAACGCCTGCGGCGCGATGCCCCGTGCGCTGTCAGCGACGTGAGAAAATACCACTCTTGTTGCGATTGTCGGCGGTGATTGTCTCCGCGGCATATGCAGGTTCTTCCACGGCTGCCGGTGTCTCGTCGATTTCTTCCGCGGCACGCTCACTCGGGCGGGCTACGGGAGCGCCGGAGGGATTGACTTCCGACTTGCCCACGAAGGTGACGCCGTCTTCCACGGTCAGGCGTTTGGCGCGAATGTCGCCATTCAGGCGCGCGGATGACTTCAGTTCGATGCGGTCCTTGACGGTGACGTTTCCGTTGATCTGGCCACGAATGGAAATGGACATGGCGGCGATGTTGCCCTTGATGACGGCTTTCTCGCCGATCACCACGGTGCCGGAGCAGGTGAGGTCGCCATTCAGTTTGCCGGACAGCTCGATGTCGCTGGCGCATTTAATGGAGCCCACGATTTCGATGTCCTCGGCGATGATGGTGCGGGCGGCGTTGCTGTTTTCCATGGTTGCTGCTCCTTCGTTCATTTCAATCCTCCGGGCGTCGCGCGCTGGCGCAGCCGCCGTCCGGAGACCGGCGACCGTGTCTGTTCCTGCGAATGCTACGGATAGGTGCCGGCGCGGTCCAGGCCGGTGGTCTCCGGGAATCCAAACAGGATATTCATGTTTTGCAAGGCCGACCCGGCCTGCCCCTTCATCAAATTATCAATGTATGAGACCACACGAAAACGTCCGGCGCGTTCATCCACGCCTACCACAAGGTTGCAGCGGTTCGTGCCGCGCACGTGGATGGTTCCAAGTGCCGCACTGTGATCATAAACGCGCACGAACGGTTCGTCATGATAGAATTCGCGATATGCAGCCAGCACGGACGCCTGCGTCTGACCGGCGGCAAGGGTGCCATAGAGGGTGGACATGATGCCCCGGCACATGGGGACCGCCTGGGCGGTAAAGGTGATCTTCAACGCGGTTCCGGCCAGCCGGCCCAGTTCGCGTTCGATTTCGCAAACGTGCTGGTGGCCGCTGAGACGGTAGGCGTTCATGTTCTCGTAGCGGGCGGGGTAGTGGAAGGCTGCCTGAAGTTTCTTGCCGGCGCCGGAGATGGCGGTCTTGCAGTCGCAGATGATGCCTTGCGTTTCGATGAGCTTCGCCTGAACGGCCGGGGCGAGGCCGAGGGTGCAACTCACAGCGAAGCAGCCGGGGTTGCCAATGATGCGTGTGGCCTTGCGGATGTCTTGCCGGTGCAATTCGGGGAGGCCGTAGACGGATTGGGGCAGGAGATCTGGCGCAGCGTGTTGGGTTTCCAATCCGAGACGCGCGGCGTAATCGGCATAGCCGTCGGCATCGTTGAAACGAAAATCACCACTATAATCGATGACCTTGGCGCCTTTCTCAAGTTCGGCCTGTGCGAGTTTCATCCCGACGCGATCAGGGGTGGACATGAAGACGACATCGTGCGGCGACTGCGCGTCGGTGGCATTGGGGGACTGGACGATGGTGTCGAGGTGGCCGGCGAGGTGGGGGTAGGAGTCGCTGAGCGGTTTGCCAACGTTCTCGATGGCGACCAGCGCGCCGATGGTGACTTCGGGGTGTTGGAGAAGCAACTCGCAGATGCCCACGCCACCGTAGCCAGTGGCACCGATCACTTTCGCCCGAATCATGAATTCTGTTCCCAATTGAGGTCAGCGACACACGAAAAAGGAACTATGGATAGACGCATGGGGGGGTGTCAAGCAAGGGGGGCGCGGTCGTGCCCATTTTGAATGATTGCCGCACGCGGTGCGGCTGCGACGGTGGTAATTGCTGAACAGTGCCACCGTGTGGCGCATCGGGGTTGATCACAAATCAAATTGAGCGCGGCCGGGGCTATGTGTGCTGCTGTGGCGTGAGATGCCGCAGGCGGGCGGTGCGGGTGAAAAGCAGCGTCAGGCGGATGCTTTCGCGGGGAATCGCCAGAATGCGGCTAAGGGCGCGGGCGTAGAGGGCAAGTTGCGGCTGATAGCCTTCCGCGGCGCGGGCGAGGCCGGCTTCGTTGGTGACGCGGTCGCTTTTGAAATCGATAATGGCGGCTGCGGTGGGGACGCCGCTTGTATCCAGCGTGATGGCGACGCGGTCGAAGGCGCCGCGTACCCACTCGTCGTGCTCCAGCAGTAACTCAAAGCGTTGTTCGCGCCATAGATCCGTTGGCGTGGTGGGTTTGTTGAATATCGCGCGCACGTCGGGATTTTTCAGGCAGGCGCGGAACTGCCTGGTGACGTCCTGGCGAACGGCCGAATCGGCAAGGGTGCTCTGCTCCCATGTGGCAATGCGGCGGTCGATGGTGACCGCCGCGCTGGCGTCGTCGAGCCAAGTGATCCCTTCAAAGAGCGTATGGATTTCACGGCCGAAATCGAGGACATCGCGGGCCTCACGATCGAAGAGCCGGGCGGCGGGCCGCAGCATGGGAGATTCGTGCGCGGAGGGTTCCACCGGAATCAGCGGCGCGGGACGATTTGCGGGTGGCGCGACGGGCGGTGGTGTTGCATCCAGGTTGATGGCGGCGGGTGGCTGCGCGGGTGGTGTCTTTTCGGGACCCGAGCGGCGGGGCGGCTGGAGGCTACTGAACCAGGTGCGCGCGCCCGTCTCATATAAGGTGGTTGCCGGAACGCCGGTGAACGCGGTTGCCGTGCCAGCGATGGTCCCTGAATCACCGGTGAGTTGCTGCTTCAACAAGGCCGCGGCGTTCAGCGTTTCGGCGGTTCTACCGGCAAAACCGGTGATGGCGTAGGTGGCCCGTTTGGCGCGTGTGAGGGCCACGTAGAGCACGCACAATTCGCCGAAGCTGGCGGTTTCATCCTCGGCGCGCAGGACATCGCGTAGCACGGGGTCGCATTCCGCGACCGGTTTACGCGGCATGCGCAGGACCCAGCGTGGCGCGAGGTCGGTGGTATCTCGCGGGGCGACGATGTCGACGTCATGGGCGCGATCCATGGCGCGGCCTTGCAGATCCGGCAGAATGACCACATCGAACCCGAGGCCTTTGGATTGGTGGATGGTCATCACACGCACCGGTTGGCCGGTGGCGCTTTCTGCGATTTCATAATCGTCAAGGAAGCGCAGGAACGCGGCGACGTCACGGTTGCTGGTGGCATCGAACTCGCTGGCGGCGGTGAGCATGTCCTGCAGGCGCCGCTGGCCAAACGCGTCGAGCGTGACGCGCCGGTGCAGTGCGGCACCCCAGTGGCGCAGAAATGCGTGGTGGCCGTTGGTCTGCATGTCGCGTAGGAGCAGGATGGGGAGTTCGGCGGGTGGCGCGGTTGTGGCCAGATCGGGATAGAGGGGGCTCATCTGCAGGTGCCGCCACGCCAGAGCGTCGCCGGGATGCAGGGCAAAACGGATCAGTGCCATCAGCAGGGCGACAACCGGATTGTCGCGCAGGGGGGCGTGGCCTTCATGCACAACGGGCAGGCCGGGACAGCCGTGGCGCAGGGCGTCGACCAGCTCGAGGCCGTGGGCGTTGGTGCGCACCAGCAGCGCGACGGTGAGTCCGTTGGCGACGGGGTCCAGTTCGCGCACGACGGCGGCGGCGAGCTGGTACCGCTCCGCATCGGTGGGTTTGGTTTTGCCGTCCGTGGGCGGTTCGATGAGTGTGGCGTACCCCGGCTGCGTGCGACCCTCGGGACGTGGGGCGTGTGACTGCCAGATGGACGTCCAGCGGGCGGCGGTTTTGGCGGGCAGCCCGGCGGACGTGATGTCGTCAAAAACGGCATTCACACAGTCCAGCACAGGTTGGCAGGAGCGGAACGATATGCTCAGGTGTTCCGGGCGGATGCAATGCGCATAGGTGTGCAGGATGTTTCCGAAGAGGAGCGGGTTACCGCCGCGCCAGCCGTAAATGGCTTGCTTCACGTCGCCGACGTAGAAAAATGAACGTGAGCCATCGCGCGTCTGGAGTATCTCATCGGCCAGATTGCGGATGGCGGACCATTGCAGGTCGCTGGTGTCCTGGAACTCATCCAACAGCCAATGGTCAAGGCGGGCATCGAGGCGGTAGTCAATGTAGAGGCGACCGGCGGTGTCGGGTTGGCGGCTGAGGACGAGACCGCCGCTCTGCCGGTTGGCGCTGGTCAGCAGGTACTGCGCATCGGTGAATGACATGGTGCCCGTGCGTCGGGACCAGGCGTCGTAGGCGCCTTCATAGCGGGCCAGCAATTGATGGAGGCCGGCAGTGGATTCCAGGCGCGCGCGCAGTTCAGTGGTCACGATGTGGCGCAGGAGCGCCAACGCGAGGCGACAACCTTCCGTGTCCAAGGCGCAGGGCTTGCGGTCGAGGGTGATCTCCGCCGCACCGCGCTGCAGATCAGGCAGAACGGCGGCGAGCTTTTCAAAAAGATAATTCAGTTCTTTGGGCCAGGCCCCTTCGGGGGAATAGTCCGTTGCGGCGGCGATAAACGTCTCCCAGCGGAACATGACTTTGGCATCCCAGCGGGCGGCCGTGGCGTGGGCGCGCATGGCGGCGCAGGTTGCATCCACGTTGATTGCGGTGAGTGGCCACGCGGGGCCATCGGGCCAGATGGTGGCGGCGTGCCCCCAGGCGACCTCAGCCGGTTGCTCCCGGTAGAGGGCGTGATACTCTTCGACGAACGCATCCAGCCGCTCGAAGGCGGATTTTTCCTCGCGTCCGAACGTGGCGCGTTTATAGGCCTCCAGAAAGTCCCGCTGCGCGGTGTCACGCACATCGCCGTGGCTGAAGAGGGTGCGCAGCACGTGCGCGCGCAGTTGCGCGGCATCGGTGCCGTCACCGTTCATAACGTTGAATTCCGGCGCCACGCCCAGTTCCATGGGAAACGCGCGGAGGACACCCACCATGAA
>JAQCIA010000081.1 GCA_027620105.1 Verrucomicrobiota bacterium
CGCAGCCATGCCAGAACGCCCCCGCCGATGCGCATCGCGCCGCGTTGATGTGCCGCGTGAGTTTCGGGCGCCGATTTTTCTCGCTTGCCTTCATCTTGTCGCCCCTATATTGTGCCAAAGTTCATGTTTGAAGGTGAGACTTTTTTGACGCAACCCCGCCTCGTGGCGGACAGATCGGAAAGGCGGAGGTAAAATAAATCGTGAGAAAGCTTCTCCAAGTTCTTGCCATCATCATGCTGTTGCTGGGCGCTGGCGCCCTCGTGCTCGGATACATCCTGTTCGCCCAGCGCGAACTGCTGAAGGGCCGCACCCAGAGCCTTGAAAAGGGTGTCGTGCAAATCGCGACCCTGCTGGAGCAGCCCACCGATGACCCCGTGGATGTGGTTGCCGACTTCATCGAGAAGGACGTGGCCGAACTTGCGGCGCAACTGAACCCGGATCCCGAGCACGCGGCGTTCTGGCAGTCTTACCCGCTCTACCTCGAAGACGTGGACCAGAAGCTCTTCACGGTCACCCGCGAAGACCTCATGAATTACTACAAGATCGACTTTGCCACCCAAAGGCCCGCCAAGGATATCAATGGCGTGCGCATCACGGAAGGCGAAGGCACCATGGACGCCGTGCTGAAGAGGATCATCGGCGCGGCCCAGTATGAGCTCGAACGGCTGAACCGCACCCGCGACCAGCTCAAGAAGGTGCGCGAAGAACTCATCGCCACCATCATCGAGCTGAACGACGGCAAGCAGACCCAGCGCCAGCAGCTCGTGCTGATTCAGGAGCAGAGGAACACCATCGCCAGCCTGGAAGACGAACGGCGGCAATTGACCGCGCGGGTGGCTGAGCTCGAAAGCGACAAGCTCGACCTGCAGGGCCAAGTTGCCGACATGCAGCGCCAGATCGAGGAACTCAACGAAGAAATCGTCGCCATGCAGGAAATCATCGATAAGCAGCGCGAAACCATCGCCAAGCTGATGAAGCCCACGCCACAGGGCCAGATTTCTGCCAGCGAACTGAACAACATCATCAAGATGGAAGCCGGCGATAAGGGCAGCGTGGTTTCCGTCAACTCCGACTGGAGCTACGTGGTGCTGCAGTTCGACGACGCCGCCCTCGCGGAAATCGAGACCATGCGCAAAGCCCTTGAAGAAAACCTGACGCCGGGCACGCCCGCCGTGGAGTTCTTCCTGAAGCGCGGCGACGCGTATGTGGCGAAGATCAAACTTGTGCAGATCAAGCGCGACCAGAAGCTGGCCGTTGCAGACGTCCTGCCCAACTGGCAACAGGCAGAGATCAAGCCTGGCGACCGCATATTCTTCTAAACAGGATCTGGCATGCGCATGCACGCCGTTTCCTCTTTTGTGATGGCCCTTGGCGCAATTGTGCTCCTGATCGGGGCTGCTGGCTGTGTCTCCGCGGAATCCGATATGCCGTGGAGCGAGCGGCAGCCCTGGGAAGGCAGCCCCGCCATCCCCGGGCTTTCGCCCGGCGGTGGCGGGTATTGATCGGCGCAAGCTCGGTCGCGCCGCGCGCCGTCTAGGCGATCAACTGTTCGGCAATCTGGATTGCATTCAGGGCCGCGCCCTTCCAGATGTTGTCGCCGGACACCCAAAGGACCAGGCCGTTTTCGACACTGGAATCCTTGCGGATGCGCCCCACGAAGCAATCCTCCTGATGCGACGCGTCGATCGGCAGTGGATAGACCGCGCCCTTCGGCTCGTCCGCCAACTGCACACCCGGCGCATTCGCCAGAATGTTTCGTGCCTCCTGCACGGAAAGCGGACGCTCGAATTCGACGGTGATGGCTTCGCTGTGCCCGTTGAAAACCGGCACGCGCGCGCAGGTGGCGGAGACGCGAATCGAGGTGTCGCCAAGAATTTTGTGCGTTTCCTGGCGCATCTTGATCTCCTCGGTGCTCTCTCCCGAATCGCCTTTGAAGCTCCCCACCGACGGCAACACATTGAACGCGATCTGGTGCGGATAGACCTCTTTCTGCAGCGGCTTCCCCGCCGCCCAGTCCCGGGTCTGCGCTTCCAGCTCCCGAATCGCCGCCCCACCGGTACCGGAAACGGCCTGGTAGGTGCTGACCACGATGCGCGTGATCTTGGCCGCCTTGTGCAGCGGGGCCAGCGGCATCAACGCGATAATGGTGCTGCAATTCGGGTTCGCAATAAATCCCTGATGGTTGCGCAGATGCTCGGGATTGATCTCCGGAATCACCAGCGGAACCCGTGGATCCATACGAAAATCATCACCATTGTCGATCACCACGCAGCCGCGCTTGACCGCTTCCCAGCCCAGAGTTTGCGAGGCGCCCTGCGCGCCCTCGGTGCCGGCAAAAAACGCAAAATCCATCCCGTCGAACGCGGCAGGCTCCGCCACCCTGACGGTGTAAGTCTTGCCGTCGATGACTTCTTCACGCGCGCTGCGCGCCAGAATGATTAGTGACCGCATCGGGAACTTGCGCCGCTCCAGGAGCCGCACCATCTCGGTCCCCACCGCCCCGATCCCGACCACACAGACATTGTATTGCTTGCTCACGCCCTCGCCCCAATTTTCACACCGTCAGCCAACGGCTTTGCATCACCGTGGCCGACCTGCTGCTACACCCGTTCCGCCACCAGGTCCCCGACCTCCGTGGTTGAAAAACCCATCTGCCCCGCGCCCAGGCTCTTCAGCTTGTGGGCCGTGACATCCGCCACCGCGGCCTCAATCGCCGCCGCCGCCTTGGCTTCGCCGAGCGTTTCGAGCATCATGCCCGCCGCGCAAATCGCTGCCAGCGGATTGATCACGTTTTTGCCCGTGTACTTGGGCGCCGATCCGCCGATGGGTTCAAACATGCTCACGCCGGCGGGGTTGATGTTGCCGCCCGCCGCGATGCCCATGCCGCCCTGCGTCATCGCGCCCAGATCGGTGATGATGTCGCCGAACATGTTGCCGGTCACGATCACGTCGAACCATTCCGGGTTCTTGATCATCCACATGCAGGTCGCATCCACATGATAGTACTCACGCTTGATGTCCGGATACTCCGCCGCGCCCATTTCGTGGAACGCGCGTTCCCAGAGGTCATACAGATACGTCAGTACGTTGGTCTTGCCGCACAGCGCCAACGTCTTCTTCTTGCCGCGCTTGCGGGCACATTCAAACGCGTACTTGAGGCAGCGATCCACCTGGAACCGGTTGTACACGGCCGACTGCACCGCCACTTCGTGCGGCGTACCCTTGAGCGAAACGCCGCCGACGCCGCTGTAGAGGTCACCCGTGTTCTCGCGCACCACCACGTAATCAATTTCCGCCGGCCCCTTGTTCTTGATCGGGGTCTCGACACCGGGGAACAGCTTGACCGGCCGCAGATTGATGTATTGGTCCAGCTCGAAGCGCAACCGCAGGAGGATGCCCTTTTCGAGGATGCCGGGCTTCACGTCCGGATGGCCGATGGCGCCCAGCAGAATCGCATTGAACTGGCGCATCTCGTCCGCCGCACTGTCGGGCAGGGCTTCGCCTGTGCGCAGGTAGCGCGCGCCGCCAAAGTCAAAATCCTGCAGGTCCAGGGTAAATCCGTGACGCCGTGACGCCACCTGCAGCACCTTGATCGCTTCCCGCACCACTTCTGGCCCGGTCCCGTCTCCGCCGATCACCGCCACTTTATACGTCTTGCTCATCGTGCCTGCACCCTTCCGCCCCGATTTGGGCTTTCAAAAAGGGTTTGAGTCTACACCCCCACCCCCGCCCGATGCAAGCCGCACGCGGTCGACGGCGCCACAATCCAGGAGGTCCCCCACGCCGCCCTGCGTGCCCGCCTGCTGGCAGACGGACAAATCCGCGAAGACCGCGGTGCGCCCTGACCGCCCTCGCGGTAATCCTTTTGCTTTGACAGTCTGCCTGCGATCGCATAGCTTTTAACACCTCGGAAGGAGATTCACATGAAACGATTCGGGTTGACGATGCTGGCGGTCTTTCTGGGTTGCTGTTCGGGCGCGCGGGCCATTGATCGCGACGCGCGCTTGATCGACACCGTATCGCTGAATCTGGCCGATCTCAACGATGCCGACTCCATCGGCGGGACGCTCTGGGGTGAAACCGCGGTCAACGTCGAACGCCAGGACTGGGCCATTCTGTTTGGCGGCGGCTACGAGGAAGTTTCTCCCGACAACGCCTCCAACATCGAGGGGTGGACGCTGGGTATCGGCTTGAAGTACTACCTCTTGCCCGTCACCAGCATTTCCGGCGTGGGCACGTACACGCGCTATGACCAGGATGGCAATGACGACAAAGACGCCAAGGCCGCCACGCTCACCGTGAAGCAGCGCCTCCTGCCAGCCGAAGACCCGCTCTCCCCCTTCGTGAAGGGCGCCCTCACTTGGCGCGACCGCAGCACCTTCTCAGAGGCGGAACCGGGCGCTGAACGCGATTCCTACTCCGAGGCGCTCCTGACCGTGTCGGGTGGCGCGGAATTTGAAATGGCCGACAACTTCACGTTCATCTTTGAGGCCGGCTACGTGATCGCCGATGAAAGCAACGACCAGCTTGAAGATCTCGACGGGCTGGTGGCAACCATCGCGATGCAGTACTACTTCGATTACGACGATTGATCCGGCAACGCCGGCAGATTGAATCCGAAGTAGCGTGCGGCATTGTTGTCGCCCATGTCGCGGACCAACCCGCCCACAAGCGCAAAATCCTTCGGCAGCAAACCCGCCTCCATGTCGCGCCCGAGCGTCGCGCATCGGATCCGCCGGAAATGCGCGTGCCGGGTGTACGGCAGGAACGAACGGCTGTCCGCGAGCATCCCCACAAAGCGGCTCATCAACCCCGTTGGCGAGCATCGCACGCCATTTGTAGTGATCTCCCGCCAGCCAAAGATCGGTCATGTTGGCGTAACGCCGGTGGGAGGCAATTTCGCCAGGTGGGAGATGGCCGTGGTAATTGATGATGCGCAGTTCACGCGCAAACGCATGATCCAGCTGGCGCGCCGCCGCGTTCGGCAGCAAAAAGTCTTCGGTGCTGAGTGGATGGGTTGCCATGTATCCTCGAGCGCCAATTAAGGCGAAACAATCGCGGAATGCCCCTGCCCAGCATAAAATATGATGGACGGTGCTTGCGCTAGGTTGACAAGCGTTCGCGGATTGTTGCATTGTTTTTTGTGTGTCGCGGGTTAATGTTTGTGCCGCTGAGCTGGTGGTCAACGACTTCCTTAATGCAGGTGGGACTTGGACAACGAACTATTCAGTGAACAGGTACAGGTGGAACGCAAGCTGTTCTCTTTTGCCCTGCGGGAAAACCCGCGCGGTCGCTTCCTGAGAATCACGGAAGATGTGGGCGGACGGCGCGATACCGTCATTATCCCCGCCACAGGGCTGGGCCAATTTCGAGAACTTCTGGACCGCGCGATCGCCGCCGACGAGGCCGCCCCGTCGCCCGCCCCCGTGGCCGCTGAAGCGGCACAGTAAGGAGGCGCCGGTGAGCAGGCCGTTTGTGCGGTGCGCATGCATGGTGGCGCTGGCGCTGACCGGCTTGGCCCGCGCCAACGAACCCGCCCCGCAACACGCCCAGGACGTGCTGGATGCCGTCGTATCACGCCTGCCACAGGAAAGCCTGATCATCGGCGGGGACCTCATCGTGCGCAAACTGCGCGGCGTGGTTGCCGCCACCCTGCGCTTCGACATCCTGCTGGACTGGGGAGCCTCGCCGCCCGCCGCGCGCTACACGATTTATGATCATTTCGGCGACGCGCTGGAGCAGCTGACCCTGACGCGGGAACCCGGCGGCGATCACACAACGGTTTATCGCGCCGGCGTGGCCGACCCTTCGCCCGCGCCCCCGCTGACACAGCGCATTCAGGACACGGACATGAGCTGGACCGACCTCACGCTTGATTTTCTGTGGTGGCCCAACGGCCGCATCGTCGGCACAGAGTCCGTGCGCGGCCGGCGCTGCCACATCGTCGAAGTGCCCGCGCCGCCTTCCGCAAAGGAAGCGCAGACCTCCGACGTGGATCGCTACACACGCGTGCGCGTTTGGATCGATCAGGAATTGTTCGTGCTCATGCAGGCGGAAGCGTACAATGCCGCCGGTGTGCGCATTCGTCGTCTCTGGGTGCAAAGCCTGAAAAAGCAGCAGGGGCGCTGGATGATCAAGGATCTCGAAGTGCAGGCCTATCCACCCGTGCAACGCACCCGCCTGCGCGTGAATTCAGCGGTAATGCGGGAGCCTCTTTGACCTCCGCTTTGATTGTAGCGTTCATCGTTCTGCTGCTGCTGCTGGTTGCCTCGGCGTTCTTCTCGAGCGCCGAAACGGCACTCTTTTCGATCAACTCGCTCGATGTGCGCCGCCTCCAGCGCGCGCACCCGCACGCTGGCGCGCACCTGGAACGCCTGCTCGCCAAGCCCCACCAGGTCTTGTCCTCCATCTTGATCGGAAACACGCTCACCAACGTCTGCGCCGCGGCATTGGGCTTCGTGATTGCGGAAGAATTCGTCCCGGACTATGGGGAAGCCATCGCCGTCCCGACCATGACGGTGATGCTCCTGCTCTTTGGCGAAATCGGGCCAAAACGTTTTGCCATGTTGCACGCCGAGCGCCTGGCGCTGATCTACCAGGCCATCCTCCGGCCCCTGATGGTCATCGTTAAGCCCGCTCGCCTCCTGCTGGAAGGCGTCGCACGCTTCCTCGAAAAGCATGTGGCGGGGCGCCCCAAAACCCTGTCCGAAGATGAATTTCGCACCGTGGTGGAGGTTGGGACCGAGGAAGGCGTCGTGGACGGCGAAGAACGGACCATGGTGGAGGGCATTATCCGGCTCGAAGAAACCCAGGCCAGCGACGTGATGACGCCCCGCGTCGACCTCATTGCCCTCGATCTGGATGACCCCCTGGAAAAGAACCGCCAAACCGCGCGCGGCGCGCGCTTCCGCTATTTACCGGTGTATCGCGGATCGCTCGACCATCCCGAAGGCCTTTTGGACGTCCCCGCCTATCTGCTCTCCGGCGCCGAATCGTTTGTCGATCAACTCCTCCCGCCAACCTTCGTGCCCGAGACCGCCCCGCTCAATACGCTGCTGAACACCTTTCAGCGCGAGCGCCGCCGTGCTGCGTTCGTCATCGACGAGTTTGGCGGCACCGCCGGGCTGATCACGCGCGGCGACATTCTTGAAGTCATTGCGCCCGATCTGGACGAACACGGCGAACCGCGCTTGTACATCCAACGCTTGCGTAACGACGCCTGGCTGATCGATGGCAGCACAAGCATGGAAGACATCAATTACGAACTGGAAACCTCCCTCGAGGCGGAAGGCGCGGATCGCATCGCCGGGTGGTTCATGGCGCAGGCACACCGGTTGCCGAAACCCGGTGACGTGGTCGAGGCACAGGGCTGTCGCGTAACCGTGCAGCGCGTGCGGCGCAGGCGAGTGACTCTTGTCCTGCTGGAGCTGCTGGCGCGGGACACATCCGACACGGAGGACGCGGCCCATGACTGAAATGCTCATGTTCGGCGCCATCTTGCTCTGCCTCGCGGCTTCCGCGTTTTTCGCGGGCATCGAGACCGGCGTCATTTCCGTCCACCGCATGCGCCTGCGCCACGCGGCCCGCCAGGGCACCCCCGGTGCGGACATTCTCGAAGAGTTCAAAGAAAATCCCGATCGCCTGCTGGGCGCCACGCTGACCGGAAACAATTTCGTCAACGTGCTGATGTCCGTGCTGGCGGCCAGTCTCGCCGCCCGCCTCGCCGGCCCCATGGGCGAGGCGATCGGTGCCGTCTTGATTACCGTCGTTGTGCTGATTTTCGGCGAGTACCTGCCAAAGGCCTGGTTTCTCGGGCGCCCGCTGGCCCGCAGTCTGCCCTTTGCGCGGCTGCTACGGCTCCCTGTCCGTCGCCGCCGTGGGGCTGACGCGCTGGCTCATCCCCGGCAAACCCGCCTCGCTGGCCGATACGGTTCCCTTCGTCACGCGCGACGACCTGCTCGCCCTCGCCCGCGAAGGCGAAGAACACGGCATCCTGTCGCGCGAAGAGCGCGTCATGATTCACCGCGTGTTCGAGCTTTCCCACAAGATCGCGCGCGACATCATGGTCCCCCGCGAAAAAATGACGCTCGTGCACAACGACAGCACAATTTCGGAAATC
>JAQCIA010000082.1 GCA_027620105.1 Verrucomicrobiota bacterium
GGATTCTGACCGGGAAGGACAGCAAGGCATGAATGTCGTATATCTAAATACGACCCCACATCATCTGCTCGTGAATCCCGCAGAAAGGGCTAAACTGTTACCTGACCCTTGAGGGACAAAACCATGAGCAATACTCGATCTCCGATTATGATAGCCTTGATTTCCCTTGCTCTCATGGCTGGAAAGTCGGATGCAGTTGAAGCATGAGGTAATGACCCCATGGACAAATACAACGTAGTCTGGACGACGCCAAGCAAGGACCACAATGGTTCTATGCCGATCGGCAACGGCGAAACAGGGCTGAATCTTTGGGTGGAGCCAAATGGCGATTTGGTCCTTCTCATCAGCCGGACCGACAGTTGGGATGAGAACGAACGGCTTTGCAAGCTCGGTCGCGTTCGAATCAAGTTCAACCCCAGCTTGGCCCATGGCACGTTCAAACAGGAACTGAAGCTGCGGCAGGGAGAAATCGAAATCGTAGGGACGTCGGTGACGGCCCGTATCTGGGTCGATGCAAACCGGCAAATCATCCACGTCGATGCCGGCAGCGAGAGCGCCTTCGAAACCCAAGTGGATCTGGAGCTCTGGCGGAAAGAGAAGCGGACGGCCCAGAACATCGGTGACGGTGTGGACGGATTCAAAGGCCCCAAGACGGTCTATCCCGATACTATAGTTGACGGACAGAAGAGTCGCATCGCGTGGTATCATCGCAATCCCGTCTCCCCGTGGAGAGGAACCCTGGAACTGCAGGGCCTTCAGCCGGCGCTGGAGATCGGCGCCGATCCACTGTTACACCGCACCTTCGGAGGCGTGATCAGGGGCGAGGGCTTGGTCAACGCGGATGACAAGACACTCAAAAGCGCCAAGCCGCAGAAGCACTTTCGTCTGTCGATCCACACGCACACCCAAGTCCCCGCGACCGAGGAACAATGGCTGAAGGCCATTGAGGCAAACATCGCCTCCGCCGACACGGTTGGTGGCGACGAGACACTGAAGGCCCATCGCAAATGGTGGGATGAGTTCTGGAATCGAAGCTGGGTTTTCGCGACGGGAAACGCGGATGCCGAAGCCGTCACCAGGGGGTACGTGTTGCAGCGCTGGATCTCAGCCGGTGCCGGCCGCGGCAACTTCCCCATCAAGTTCAACGGCTCGATCTTCACTGTTGATGGGGAGAATGACCCTGACTACCGACGCTGGGGCGGGTGCTACTGGTTCCAGAACACGCGCTTGCCATACTGGCCCATGCTGGCTTCGGGCGACTACGAGATGATGCGGCCGCTGTTTCGGATGTTCCTCGATGCGCTTCCCCTGGCTAAGATCCGCACGCCGATCTATTTCGGCCACGAGGGCGCCTTCTTCCCCGAGACGATGTCGTTCTGGGGCACTTACGAAAACGGCGGCTACGGCTGGGGATGGCGTACGACCGGCAAACCGGGCGACCCCACTATCAATCCGTATATCCGGTTTCATTACAGCGGAACGCTCGAACTGCTGGCGATGATGATCGATTACCACGAGCACACTGGCGACACGGTATTCCTGAAAAAGGAGCTCTTGCCCATTGCCGACGAATACCTTCTATGGTGGGACAAACACTGGAGTCGCGACAGTGAGGGTAAGCTGCACATGTATCCCTCGTCGGCCTGCGAATCCTTCTGGGAATGCGCGAATCCCACGCCTGACGTTGCGGGCTTGATGTGGAACATTGACCGACTGTTGGTGCTGACCGATGAGGAAATCGGGGCTAATCGTCGGGCTCGATGGGCGACCTTTCGCAAGGCGATTCCTTCAATCCCTATGTCGGAAATCGACGGACAACCGACCATTGCTCCTGCCGAGGGCAAGCTCCCCAAGCGCACCAACGTCGAAAACCCCGAACTGTATGCCGTCTTTCCGTTTCGCATATATGGTGTTGGCAAGCCTGAACTGGACGTTGCCACCCGTACATTCTTACGTCGGGATTTCAAGAATAGCACTTGTTGGATGCAGGATGAAACTCAGGCGGCCTATCTCGGTCTCGCGCAGACGGCCGCAGAATTTCTTGCCGGACGAGCGAATAGTAAACATGACGCAAGCCGGTTCCCAGCCTTTTGGGGTCCCAATTTTGATTGGATACCCGACCAGGACCATGGCGGAAACCTTGTGATGGGGCTGCAAACGATGATCCTCCAATCGGACGACGGCAAGATCCGCATACTCCCGGCCTGGCCGAAAGACTGGGACCTTGATTTTAAGCTACACGCCCCGCACACAACTGTGATCGAAGGCCGTGTAAGGAATGGAAAGCTTGTTGACATGAAAGTTACGCCCGCGTCCCGTAGAAAAGATGTAGTAGTTATTGAGCCCCAGTAGCCCAAGGAGGATCCAACCAGCCCCTGCACGGTACGGCGTGCCGCCGCCCGTGATGGCAACGTTCGCCACCCACCAGAATGAAAAGAAGAATTCCAGCGCTCCTCAGCGCTTGCGTGCTCTTGACCTCGGGTTGTGGATACGCCAGCTCAGGGACGTGGACCGACGCTCCCAAGAACTGGCAGAGGGCGTTCCGGTCGACCAAGCCCCCGGACGTCGTGGTTGTTCACTCCCACTACTGGAGATCGTCTCACTGGTCGCTTGAGTTTGAGTATTTCTTCCACATTCGCGCCAACGAGGCCTTGCGGCAACAGTTGCTCACCGCAAACGAGATGGTACAGCTGAAACACGAAGAGTCTTCCGAGCCAGTGTTTTTCGGGAAGAAGCCTGCATGGTTCCTTCCCAAACATCTGGATTCGTACGAGGTATGGAAATATCGGATCGAGAGAAACAGCAGTTTCAGAGTTTTTGTGGACAAGGAGAATGGGGACCTCTTTCTCACCGACAACGTCATTTAGTGGCGAACAGCCATTAAGCCAAACGGTTGACAAGGGGAAAGCGGTAGCACCCCGGAACGCTCCCGTCCCTGGTTCTGACTGACTCTGAGCGACGGGTCCCGACTTGAATTCGGTTAAGGGGCTTCCGACCAAACAACCATGCGGTGGGTAGTGTAATCGGGGACGTTCTAGGCAAGAGATTGCCATTACGAATGTTGTGATGTAATTGACACACTTCTAACTGGCCGGCCGCGCTTGGTGCGGGATCGGCCGCAGTCTTGGCGCAACGTCCCGGCAAAGCGCTCACCACCGATCGCGGTCCCCTTGTGGAATCGCCGACTGACGGCATCATCGACACCCGACATCAACGCGGCTCCATAGTCGCGGCGGTCGTCGTCGCTGAAGCCGCCCAAGTGTAACAGTTTAGCCCTTTTCGCGTGAACCCCGCGGAAAGGGCTAAACTGTTACTTGAAAAGCCAGCCGCTGCCTCTCGACCTCGACCCGCCCGAACAGATCCGCCTGAGCACCGCCTGAGGCCCCGGCTGTACGCGCCCAGAAAGAAGCCACCCCCGACAACTTTGCCGCGAGTCACGGCCCGTCACCGGGCGAGTGGCTCCGCTTCCCGCGTCGGATCGCCGCCGCCGTCCCCGCCGTGGCCGACCTGGCGTTTTCTGAGCGACTGGGCGGGCCCCAAAACGCTTGAGACAGTGTCGGGTGCGGCGTATGATCTACGGTTTGTGTCGTCGACGGCGATGGCGGCACGGGTAGATGTGTTGAAGGAGATTAGGATGTCCCGCGTATACAATTTCTGTTCCGGGCCGGCGATGCTGCCGCTTGAGGTACTGGCCGAGGCGCAGGCGCAGTTGCCCGACTATCAGGGTTCCGGCATGTCGCTGATGGAGTGCAGCCATCGCGGCAAGGAATATATGGCGGTGCAGGCGGAAGCGATTGCCAACCTGCGCGAGCTCTTGGGCATCCCGGAGGACTACGGCGTGCTGCTCTTGCAGGGTGGGGCCAGCGCCCAGTTCGCCATGGTGCCGCTCAATCTGCTGACGCCGGGAACGGTGGCCGACTACACCCGCTCAGGCACCTGGGCGATCAAGGCCATCAAGGAGGCCAAGGTTGTGGGCAAGGTGCATCTGGCCGCCGATTGTGGGGATGAGATTCCCACGCGTGTCCCGCGCCTCGACGAGTTGGCGCTCACGCCGGGCGCGGCCTACGTGCATGTGACGTCGAACGAGACCATCTCCGGCGCGCAGTGGAAAACGTTTCCGAAGACGGATGCGCCGCTGGTGGCGGATATGTCGTCGGACATCCTTTCGCGCCCCATTGACATCACGCAGTTCGGTCTGGTGTATGCCGGCGCGCAAAAGAATCTGGGGCCATCGGGCGTGACCGTGGTGATCGTGCGCAAGGATCTGGCGGAGCGCGTGCCGGAAACGGTGCCGCACTTCTTCCGGTACAAGACGCACCTTGCGGAAGACATGGTCAACACACCTCCCTGCTACTCCGTCTACATTTTGATGCTGGTGACCCGCTGGGTGAAGCAGGTGGGGCTGGAGACGCTCTACCGGCGGAACCAGGAAAAGGCGGCCAGTTTGTACGCGGCCATCGATGCGTCGGGCGGATTCTACAGGGGCACAGCCGTGCAGGAATGCCGCTCCGACATGAACGTCACGTTTCGCCTGCCCAGCGAAGCATTGGAAGCGCAATTTGCGAAGGCGGCATCGGTGGCCGGCTTGACGCAATTGGCCGGGCACCGGTCCGTGGGCGGCCTGCGTGCGTCCATTTATAATGCCTTTCCGCGTGAAGGCGTTGACGCCCTGCTCGCCTTTATGAAAGACTTCGCGGCCAGAAACGGCTGATTTCGTGTGACGGTGAGCCTCTCGCACGGGCAGGCAGACGTCCGCGTCACGTGTATTTTCATGCGCCTGTAGCTCAACTGGATAGAGCGTCAGCCTCCGAAGCTGAAGGTTGTGGGTTCGACCCCCGCCAGGCGCACCATTCGCGATCGTCATTCCTTCCGAAAGATGCGGTTCAGGCGTGAACGCGGTCAGGCGCCATTGTTAGCCATGATTGACAGGGAAATGCACGAAATCCTATAACTAGTCGGGAAGGAGAATCTCGGTATGAAAAAAACATTGCTCATGGGAACGTTGCTGGTTGCCTTGACCGCACTCGGAGCACAGCAAGCGCTTGCGGCGCGCACAACCGGAATCACGCTGCTGGTGATCCCGTCGCGGTACACCGTGGTGCAGTTTGCGTTCGACGTGGCCAGCAAGCGCTCCATGTATTTGCTTTCCTATGATCGCCCGGCCGCGGGTGGGGACACGCGCATGTATGCGTGGGACAAAAGCGCCAACAAGTGGATTGAGGTGAACGAATCCGATGTGAGCAGCGGTGCGCTGTTTCATGAGAAGCCATCCCGCACGGTGCTGGTCGGCGACCACGTGACCCTGCCAGTCAGCGTGGGCGCGGTCACGGATCCGAGCGGCAAGGCGCAGCGGATTACCAGCTTGAACCTCGTTGACATTGCCAACGGCCTCGATGATGTGCTCGATTTCAGCGGGAGCGAGTGGAAGTGGTTTGCCGGTCGATATGGCTTCACGCTGGATGATCGCAATTCCGAACGCCGCCGCTGGGGGCGCTATGGACCGCGCGGCGGAGAGCGGGCGCAGGCGCCGCGGAAAGCGGCCACGCATGATGATGTGGTGATGCCCGAGGCCGTGCAGGTTCCGGAGGATGCCCTGCGCGCTCCGGCGGTTGTCGAACCGGCGCCTGAACAGCAGACGCTGATCATTGAGGTGCCGACTGCGGCCCGTGCAGCCGTTGAGGAGAAGGGCGTGGCTGCACCGATGGCGGTGGCTGAGCCTGCGCCGCCGATGGAATTTGCCCCGGTGGGCGCGGATGTTGCACCGGAAGACAAATAGGGCGGAAGGGCGGAAAGCGTAAAGCGGAGTCAGCCGCGCACCGCGCGCAACCGCGCTCTTCACTCAACCCCGCACTTGCCCCTTGCCGTAGATCAGGTACTTGTAGGTCGTCAGTTCATCAAGCCCCATCGGGCCGCGGGCGTGCAACTTTTCCGTGCTGATTCCGATTTCCGCGCCCATGCCGAATTCGCCGCCATCCGTGAACCGGGTGGAGGCGTTGACGTAGACGGTGGCCGAGTCCACTTCGTGTTGGAAGGTCTTCTGGGCATCCTCCGCATCCGTCACAATGGCGTCGGCCAAATGCGTGCCATACTGGTTGATGTGATCGATGGCCGCGTCGAGTGACGGCACGACGCGTACGGCCAGGATCAGGTCCAGGTATTCGGCGCTCCAGTCATCCTCCGTGGCCGGTTTGGCGTCTGGAATCAGCGCGCGGGTTGCCTCATCGCCGCGTAATTCCACCTTGCGTGTTTTCATACGCGCGGCGAATTTCGGCAAAAAGTCCGCGGCCGCTTGCTCGTGAACGAGGACGGTCTCGATGGCGTTGCAGACGCCGGGTCGCGAACACTTGGCATTTTCGATGACATTCAGCGCCATGTCCCGATTGGCATCGGCATCCACGTAGACGTGGCAGACGCCTTTGTAGTGCTTGATCACGGGCACGCGCGCGTGTTCGGCCACGGCACGGATGAGCGTCTCCCCGCCGCGCGGAATCACGAGATCCACCAGGCCTTCCAGTTGCACGAGTTCCTTGACGGCCCCGCGGTCCGTGGTGCCGATGAGTTGGATGGCGTGTTCCGGCAGCCCCTTGGGGCAGCCACCCGCGATCAGCGCTTCCGCTAGCGCGGCGTTGGAATAACGCGACTCCTTGCCGCCGCGCAGAATCACGGCGTTGGAGGTTTTGATGCAAAGCGCGGCGGTGTCCACCGTGACGTTGGGGCGTGATTCGTAAATGATGCAGATGACGCCGATGGGCACGCGCCGCTTGACGATTTTCAGTCCGTTGGGGCGGATCCACTGGCTGATCAATCCGCCGATGGGATCTTTCAGGGTGGCGACATCGCGCACGCCCTTGATTGTGGCCCGCAGGCGGGCGGGGGTCAGGGTCAACCGGTCGAGCATGGCCGCGGAAAGCCCGGCGTTGCGGGCCTCCTCCAGATCGCGGGCGTTGGCCGCCAGAATGGTCTCGCGCGCGGCGTCGAGGGCGTCGGCCATGGCTTCGAGGATGATGTTCTTCTTGCGGGCATTCAGCCGATTCAACGCCCGCGCGGCTGCGCGGGCGCGCTGGCCGACGGCGACCATTTCCTGATGCAGATTCAGCATGGACTGCTCCTTCCGGTTCGGCCGCGATCCGGGCGCGCGGGCTGCGTTGCGGTTTACCCTGCGAGCACGATCGTGCCCCGGTCCTCCCCGTTCAGTAAACGGGTCAGGATGCCGGTTTCGCGACCGTTGGCAATGATGGCGGCGCAACCGGTGCGTGCCACGGTCTGGGCGGCGCGCAGCTTCGAATCCATGCCGCCCTTGGAGAGCGGTGAATCGCTGCGTGTGACCAGCGCCAGGGTTTGTTTGTTCACTTCCTCGATAAAGGAGATCCGGCGCCCGCGCATGCCGGGCCGCGTATCGCGCACGCCGTCCGTGGTGGTCAGCACAATGAGCAGGTCCGCGCGGATGAGCTTCACGACGAGTGCGGCGAGGTAATCGTTGTCGCCAAACACCTGATCAGCGCGGATTTCCTCGTCGGCCACGACATCGTTTTCATTCACGATGGGGATGACCGCGTTGCGCATGAGGTTTTCCATGGTGCGGCGGGCGTTGGTGAGGCGCATCTTCTGCTGGAAATCGCCGTGCGTGAGCAGCATCTGGCCGACGCGGCACCCTTTGCGTGCGAAGAGGGCGTCGTAGCGTGACATCAGCCGGGTCTGGCCGACAGCGGCGGCCATTTGCAAATCGGGCAGACGCGTGGGGCGTTGGCGCATGCCGAGGGCTTCCATGCCCGCGCCGATGGCGCCGGAAGTGACCAGCACGACTTCGCGGCCATCGCGGCGCATGGCGGCCAGTTCGTCCACGAGGGCACGCATGCGGCGGACATCGGGCCGGCCCGTGCTCTGGATGAGCACGCGGCTGCCGATTTTGACCACCACGCGGCGCGTATCCGACAGGGCTTCGCGATAACGGAGCGCAACCTTCATAAGCCGCATAAAGTATCGAAAAGGAGGCAGGTCGACAACGGGGAAAGAGGCCGGGAAGTAAGGCCTCAGTGACGCAGGGGGGCGGCGGCGCTGCGCCTTGGTCTCCGGGACTATGTTAGCGGAAGGGGCGTTTCAGGAAGTGTCGGCTTCGA
>JAQCIA010000083.1 GCA_027620105.1 Verrucomicrobiota bacterium
CGTTGATGGGAGGAAGGCTACGATCAAAACCGCCGTATTGCAACACTATTAGGGAATCGTTCTACTAGCTTCCCGTCCAGTCGTCCGTCTCGAAGATCAATCTCCTGGATTTTGCCGGCGAGGTACCCGTCGTCAATGGGGTGATACTGTTGAACGATTTCCCAGAGGGCCCGTGTAATGAGCGTCAGGCGATCGAACGACTGCTCAAGTTCAGCAATTCGCTGATCTGCAGATTTGGCTGTTCTGGAGGCCTCGGCGGCGCTGTCCTTGGTATTTAATATCTGCCGCTGTTGGGCTAGATCCCAAACGAAATTGATCATGTCCGATTTCCTCTTTTGGTCGAACGTCTCGGATGACCCTCGATTGATTCGTCCGCGAATCAATCGTAGTGGTCCATCCGTTCGACCAGTTCTTTTGTTTATGGTGTCAAGATGAGTGACAAATGCTCAGGCGGTGTGCTGGGCACAGCCAGGTGAAGGTCCTGTTTGAGGAGCTTTCTTGTCAAACCGCCGAAACCCACAACAACGCACCCCTTTTTTCCAAAGGGTGGGATGTCGACAAGATAGGGGTGTACTGTTCCCGCGTCGTTTGTTCTGAACCGTAGGTTGCGCGTAAACAGGAGGGGCGTGTCAGGATGGGCTTCTTCAGAATTTGTGAAGCTGGCGTTGAGACACCAAGCATTGTTGCTGGTTGTCAGAGGCCACGCCGCTGAATATGGAATCCCTGGTGCCGAGAAGAAGCTGGGCGCGACATCGGCAAAAATGGTGTTGCTTGCGGCGTTGAAGTAATCGGTGGATGACGACCAATTGGTGGTGGGATAGACGCTTGGAGCGCCAGCTGTGAAGGCATCCATTTCTGCCGGAAACATCAGCATGTAGATTCCGCGGGCGTTGCTGGCGGTCTGCGTCATCCGGGAGCCATGGCGGTCTATGAGAACGGAGTTCACCTTGACCACAACAAGACCAGCCAATGTAAGAACAATGACCCCCCCGAGTGAAATCAGTGTGCGAATCTTCATTCTCTTGGTCGAACGCCCGGCTTCACCCTGAGCCATCCGCCGCGGGTGGCGATAGGGTGCGAGCCGATGTTCGGGCCTCTCTCTTGCCCAATCGTTTCTCGACATCGCTTCGACACGCCTCAATCAACTCCTTGATCCTGTCGCTCTCCGGTTGCCTGATTTCCTCTGCCTGCTGGAGGAGCGCGGCGAAGACCGTGGCAATGACTTTGCGACTGGCATACTCATCTTCTACTTGGACCGTGATTGCTCCAATGAGTTGGATGAACTTCCGCATGAGGATGAGCGGGACGCCGAGCGCTTCAATCTGATCGCGGAGGCGCTGCACGGCTGCTGCATCTTTCGGATAGTAGGCCATGTTCTTTCCTGCCCGAACGTCTGCTCTCACGGGCGGCGGCACGCCGTACCGTGCAGAGATTGTTGGGCTCATCGTCGCTTCAAAAGTGAATGCCTAAATGAAGACCAATCATGTAATGGGCTTCGTCTGCCGTCCACGAATAATCAACGACGGGGCCGAAGTCGTACTCACCAGCAGTGAAGACATAGGTGGCCTCAAGATGCGTGGAATACTCAGCTTCCGTTTCTCCCTCGTGTTCCGCCCATTGAATGCCTGGGGATACGGACAGGACAAGTCCACGCCATGGATACACGGCTAGCGAGAGCATGAGAGCGTAGTGTTCCTCATCCGAGAACAGGTATTCGGCTCCGACGCCGACGGCAAGGTGTTGCTGTATTCCATCCCCTCCAAGACGTTGCATGAGATGGGCATGGATACCAAGAGCATCCTCTTCCTCCTCCAGCAGGTGTACGTACCCGATGGAAACACCGAGCTCAGGCCCGCTAAGGTCATGGCCGTGGTGTGCATGCGCGTCCTCGGCTGATGCGATATTCAGTGCTGTGCCGACGCACAGAGCCACTGCAAACGAAACTATCCCGGTTCTCTTCATTCTCTTCCTTTCTTCTCTTGCCCAACGTCAGCGTTGAGGCGCTCCGGTGGGGCCGCCGTCCGCGGCGGCCTTACCGGAGTCGCCTCCGACGCTTTGTTGGCCCGGCCGCTTCCGAGCCTTGGGCTTGCACCTCCGCTTTGGCTTCGGGGAGTCCCGAATGGGCTCGGGATACTCCAGCGTGCGTTCACCATTCACGAACCGCGCCTCATTGGCGCGCTCTTGCAGTGCTTGAATCACGTGATCTACGGAACTGGTGGGAAGGAGGATCTGCAAGGCAGACTCTGGGTCCGATGGATCCTCGTGCGAAATGAAGACATCCTTTGTGATGTGGTTATCTCGGGTGACCGTGCCGATTGCCAACACCGAGCCATCGGGGAAGGCGAAACGCGAACACGGCGCAAATCTGTCAAGCGGGCTTGCCATCTGGTTTCTTCCTTTCCGGGCCAACGCCGAAAATCAGGGGCGGCGAAGCCGTACCCTGGATTTTCTGGTTCGGCGTCCGTCGTTTTTTCCTTGGCCTGCGCCCGACAACTTTAGTTTCACAGCCGCGTAGTGTGCCCGGAATCTTGCTATCCAGTCCTCATCCAGCAGTGCAATGAAGAATGCAAGCATACCTTTCGCAGACACCCCATCCGGACTGGTGATGTCGATGGATGCGCCACTCATCTCGCCAGTGATAGGGTCGGCCTTCGAGCCCATCCACTCTTGATAGTAGGACTCTGGCTCCCACCCGAAGTTGATGGTGGAGACATGGACATCTTTCAGAAACACCAGAATCATCGTCTTCCGACAGTCGCAGGACGGATCCTTGCAGTACGTGTCGACAAATCGGTAATTCCCGTCCGGCAGTTGCCGGCTGTCCCTGATGCCGACCGTGCGCATCTGGTGCGATGCACCTATAATCTTGCCTGCTGGTATGAACTCCATATTCACTCCGTCGTCATTCTGCCGAACGTGTGGCTCAGGCGCGGCTTCAGCCGTCGCTTGAAGCCAATGGTTGGCGGCCCCTGGATTTCGCAGGCGGTGTAGCGCCTCCTACCGCATGCCGGTGCCTGCTAAGCGACCGAAAAGGGTGAGATACATCAGGCGATAAATGTCGCTGTTGTCGCAACTGCCGCCGCGCAAAGCTTCGGCATTCGCGCCCTCGGCCCGCGCCAAGATTCCGCCGGCGCCATCCTCGAAACCAGTCCAAGCGATACCGAATGGCAGGCGGTTCCCGAACTGGTCGGGCTCGGCGACAAAAGGCAGCGTCTCTGTGCCATCGCGCCCATCCAAGGGCGCGCCGTTGCTGGTGGTTCTGGGGAGCGGTGCGGCGGCACGATCCGGAGGAAAAGCGATGACTTCGAGGCCGCTCGCATCGCTGTCGGCTGCCGTGATCAGGAGTGTAGCGGGGTGGCGCTGCAAGTAGTCCCGCGCGACGCCATAGGCGGCGTCTGCGCGGCGTAGAGCCTCCATGGCCCCCGCAGCGTTGTTGACGTTGCAGAAATTGTCAGTGCCTTCCTCTTCCGCCACCAAAAGGAAGCGCTTGTCGTGGAGCGACAAGACGGCCAGCGCGGCGGCGGTCATCTCGCCTACCGACGGGGCGTCGGCGAGGTACAGCGGGAGCCCCTGCGCCCGTAAGTCCTCCTCCGGATGGGCGTGAAAGGTGTGGTGGTGGGCAAACACGCCGAGGACACGCCGCGTGTCACTGGGCAACGCCGCCAGTTCCACGCGGTTGTGTACAACGGCGTAGCCAAGGGCGCGCGCCTCGGCGATGAGGTCCTTGCCATCCGTGCGCTCGCCTTCACCGTGACGGCCCTTCACGCCCTTGGGCAGGAGCCATCGCTCGCCCCCCGATAGGATCACGTGGGCGCCGCTAAGAACGACTTGCTCTGCAATCTCCTGCCCGTTATTCCGGTTCTTGGTCGAGGCCAGAAACACGCCGGTGCCCGGCTCCTCGATGTCGCCGGAGTTCACCACGCCCACTGCCAGCCCGGCCGCCAGCGCCTCGCGCATGATGCTCATGGGCTTGCCGGAAAGCGCAGTCAGCTGCTGGTCGCGGTCCATGCCAAAGGAATCGGGATGCACCTTCACGCCGAAAGCATGCGTGGTGGCCCCCCCATGCGAGGTGGCAGCCAGCGAGGTCTTCATGTGTCCGCGGTAGACAGCCAGGACGGGCAGGCGGTCCCAGTTTATCATGCCGTCCGGTCCCGCAATCATCATCCGCGCAGCGGTCCAGTGTGAAGCACTCGTGCCGTCGGGATGGATGAAGATCACATTTCCCGTTCTGGGTTCAGATACGGGAACCAGATGCGTGGTCTCGCCGGAGCAGGCAAAGGAACCTAGCCAAAGGACACCGATTCCAACAATGCGTATGACCGTCTCGTATTTCATGTCTTCCTCCCGCCAACTTCATATTATGACGCAGTCCCCTGCGTCTTATCCAACTGAATGCACCCGAAACTCCCGCCGATTGCTGATTAACTGCCCCGACGCACGCTCAGTGGGAATTCGGGGGCCGTTGAGGCCCGCGTCCAGCCATCGATAGCCACGGCCCCGCCCCTGCATGACGCGTGCAGCGGGATTGCAGTCCGGGGCGCACCGGCCCGGAAAAGTTCCTCAACCTGTTGCAATTTCCGGCTCTCAGGCCCCGTTCTCCCTCAAGCCAGCCTCGCGCCGCCGTTGCACCGCATGAGGACTCCAAACCCCGCGCCATTCGCGCTATTTCGCGCTACTGCGCCCTAATTCGGGCTCCCGCAATCTGCGTGCAAAGTCGCAACCGCAACCACCCCATGCGCCAGGGTGGGCCCAGCAGGACTCGAACCTGCGACCTAGACATTATGAGTGTCCAGCTCTGACCAACTGAGCTATGGGCCCACCGCGACGCACACGGCAGCCGCAAACCCTACCACGCCCCCTACGCAACTGGCGATATCCGGATTTCACATGGCCACCGTTCAAGCAATTGCCTGCCCCAAACATGCACAACGCGCGTCCACCCACCCCCAGATCGAAATTGCCGTCAGCCTGTGCATGCCCTATTCTTGCCTTCCCATCGCATGGCCGTTTGTAAAGTGAGGAACGCTCCCGCCCTCATGACCCACCGTCCCAAACACATACTGGAATACGCCCTGCTTCGACTGATCGGAGCCGTGGTCACGCGCCTGCCCCATCGCGCCGCCCTCACCACGGGCTGGCTCCTCGCGGGCATCAGCTTCTGCTTCGCCCCGAACCGCCGCCGCGAAGCCCACCGCCGCATTCGCGCCGTCTTCGGCGATCGCCATGCCGCACCCACCATTCGCCGCATCGCCTGGTGCTCCTGGCGCAACATCGTGTTTGATGGCATCGAAATGCTCCGCGTCCGCCACATCACCCCCGCCTGGATCGAAAAATCCACCAACTGCGCGGCTGCCGTCGTCCCCATCCTGGCCCACACCCCCACTGGCCGTGGTGCCATCATTGCCATCCCGCACATGGGCAACTGGGAAACCGCCGCCGTCGCCGCCCACCACGCCGGCATCCCCATCTTCAGCGTCACCGGACGCCAGAAGAATCAACTCGTTGACAACTACATCAACCGCTTGCGCCGCCTCCCCGGCATCGACACCATCGCCCGCGGATCGGGCACCATGCGCGCCGTCATCCGCCGCCTGCGCTCCGGCGGAGTCCTTGCCATCATGACCGATGTCCGCACAGCCGAAGGCGGCTTGCCCATCACATTCCTGGGGAGCGACGCCCTGATCGGCGCCGGTATGGCCAGCTTCGCACGTCTCGCGGATGTGCCCATCTTTCCCTGTGTGATCACACGCGTCGGCTGGCTGCGCCAACGCATGCAGGTATCCGACCCCATCTGGCCTGATCCTTCGCTGGCCAAGAATGACGACATTCGGCGCATGACCCAGTTGGTGATGTCCCGCTTCGACACTTGGATTCGCGAAGCCCCCGAACAATGGTTCTGGTACAACCGCCGCTGGGTGCTGGATCCTCTGCCCCCAGCCTCAGCGCCAGGAGCCAAACCGTGACCGCAACACAGTCGCAGCCCGATCCGAACGTCACCCCGCCGAACATCCCCACCCCCGCCTCGCGCCGCACTGGCTGGCTGATCTTCGCCATCGCCGCCGTCATGCGCCTGCTCTACCTCGTGGACGCCTCCGACGCGCCCACCTTTGCGACGCCCATCGTCGACGCCGGAACCTACTGCGAACTCGCCCGCTCCGCCCTCATCACCGGCACCCTTGATCCCGCCTTCTTCTGGCAGCCGTTTTTCTATCCGGCCTTTCTCACCGCCGCATTCGCCGTGAGCGGTAAATCACTGCTGTTCGCAAAACTGCTCCAAGCCCTGCTCGGGGCCGCCACCTGCCTGCTCACGTACCAGTTGGCCTGCCGCGTCCTCGCCGCCCGCTGGGCCACCGTCGCCGGCCTCATCACGGCCTTCTATGGCCCCTTGATCTTTTTCGACAGCGAACTCGTCGGCACGGGCTGGGAAACATTCTGGACCGCCGCACTCCTGCTTTGCGTCCTCGATGCGCGCGCCGCCGCGAAGCCCCGCGTCTGGGCCCGCCTCGGATTCGTCGCAGGCTTCTGCATCCTCTCGCGCCCCACGTTCCTGCCTTTTGTGGTGATCGCCCTGGTGTGGTCCGCCATCGGCCTCGTCCGTGCCCCCGCACCGCGCCTCCGCGCGGTCGCCCGCGCCCTCGCCGTGCTGATCCTCACCGCCATCCTGCCGCTCATTCCCGCTTCCTTGATGAGCCACCGCGGCACCGATTCTTATTCCATCCTTCCGTACTCCGGTGGTCTGAACCTCTACATCGGGAACAACCCGTCCATGGACCAGACCATCGCAATCCGCCCCGGCTGGCAGTGGGACAGCATCACCATGCTCCCCGCCCGCCACGGCATTCGCCCTGGGCGCGAGACCTCCACCTTCTTCGCCTTACACGCCCGCCAATACGCCATCACCATGCCCGTCGCCTTCATCAAAGGCCTCATCACCAAAACCGTGCAGTGCGTCTCATCTCGCGAATTACCGCGCAACGAAGACATCTATCTCTATCACGACTGGTCCATCCTGATGCGCCTCCTCGTCTGGCACGCCGGCCCCTTTGGTTTCCCCTTCGGCCTCCTGCTGCCCCTGGCCCTGCTGGGCCTTTTCCATCTCGGCCGCCGTGTTCCCTTCCCCCTCTACGCTTTCCTCCTCATCTACACCGCCACCATCATTCTCGTTTTCCCCTCCGCCCGCTACCGCATGCCGCTCATCCCCATCCTCGCCATCGCCGCCGCCGCCGGCCTCGCCGCCCTCGTCGCCTGGTGGCCGACCCAACGTCGCCGCGCGCTCACGGCCACCGGCGGCATTGCGCTCACCGCGCTCCTCATCAGCCTTCCCGGCCCCTACCCCCAGGAGCGCGCGTCGTTCCGCGCGGAAATGCTGTACTGCCTCGCCGGCCACGCCACGCGCCAAGGCCAGGACGCCGCCGCCGTCCCCCTCCTGCGCGACGCCATTGCCGTCTCCCCGCACTACGCCGACGCCCACAATAGCCTCGGCGTCGCCCTCGAACGCATCGGCAATTCTCCCGCCGCCCTCGCCGCCTACGCCGATGCCATCACCCATCACCCCGGACTGCTCACCGCGCGCATGAACCTCGCCAACCTGCTGTACCGCGGGAAGGACTACGCCGCCGCCATGACCGAGTACCGCGCTGTCGCCGCCCGCTCGGAATCACACAAGGAATCACGCAAAAGCCTGGCCATGTGCCTCATCTTCCAGGAGCGTACCGCCGATGCCATCCCCTGGCTCTACGCCGCCCTCATGATCGACCCCAACGACGCCGGCGTGCACAACAACCTCGGCTCCGCTCTGAATGCCACCGGGAAGCCCGAGGAAGCCCTGAAGCACTTTCAGTCCGCCATTCTCCTCGACCCGGACCTGGACCTGGCCGTGGAAAACTTCGGCTCCATGCTCATCGGCCATGGCCACCTGGACAAGGCGCGCATCCTCTACCGCGCCGCCCTCACCCGCGCCGCCAGCCAGCAAGCCCCTGACCGCGTCGCCAACTTCCAGACCCGCCTGAACGCCTTGGAATAATCGCCCGCACCTTTTTTCTTCATTCTCCGCGCGACTCAACCTATATTCACCGCGCAATCGTTCGCTTGGCCCCACGCG
>JAQCIA010000084.1 GCA_027620105.1 Verrucomicrobiota bacterium
TTGACGATCGACGCTTCCTGGTCCAGTTCGCTCAACTCAACCTTGCCCAGCCCCTCCTCCGGCTCCACTTCGAAGCGATTGTCCTGCATCATGCGGTCGACGGTTTCCGCACCGACGCCGTACAAGGCCTTCGCCGCCGCAATGATGTCATCCCCCGGGCTGAGCGACAGGCGCACCCGCGTGCCCGCCGCCAGGCGCAGCGCATCCAGCAGCGGCATGTTGAGCGGGTCGTTGCAAGCCACGGTCAGCGTGTCGTTCTCAAACGCCAGCGGCACCACGTTGTACTGAAAGACTGCCTTGGTTGGCAGACGCTCAAGCACCTCCGGCGGAATCGCGTCAATGCCGACCCTCAGGTATGTGAGATTCAACACCTTCGCCATCGCCTGCAGAAACGCATCTTCGCGCGCATAGCCGGAATCCACCACCGTGGCCGTCACGCTTTTCTCGCCCGCGCGCGCCGTATCCACGAGTTCGCCAATCTGCACATCGCTGAACAGCGTCGTCTGCCGCAGCAGGTTCGCCACATACGTTCCGGCGCTGCTCATGACTCCACCTCCGCTGGCGCGACCGGCGCCGGCGCACCTTCCGCCAGACTGCGGGCCGCGTCCACCGCCCAATCGGTCTGCCGCGCGATGCCCATCAGGATGCGCACGTCATCCACCGTCAGCGATCCACGTCCGAAAATGCGGCCCAGCCCAAGCATCATGTGTTCCGCCTTTTCGTCCGTCATGAAACCGATTTTCAACAGCGCCGTCTCCCACATGGCCAGCATCCGTTCGCGCAATGCCGCCGGCGCTTCCGGTGATTTTTCCGCGCGCGGCGTAACCTCGCCACTGGCAAGATACAATTCGTACGCGCAGATCAGCACCGCCTGCGACAGATTGAGCGATTCGTAATCCGCGTGCGACGGAATGCTGATCATCTGCGTGCAGTGCGCCACGTCCGCGTTGGAAAGCCCGTCCTGCTCCGTGCCAAACACCAGCGCCACGCGGTTGGACTGGGCTGCCGCAATCGCCTGCGGGGCCCATTCGCGCGGCGTGCGCGCATGCTGACGATACAGCCCCGTGCGCGCGGTCGTGCCGATCACCATGCTGCAATCCGCCACCGCCTCCCCCAGCGTGGAAAATCGCTGCATGCGCGCCAGCATCGGCGCCGCGTGGCAGGCCATCATGCGTGCCTCGCCCATGTCCAATTCCCGCGGTTCCGCCAACGCCAAATCCGACAGACCCATGTTGGCCATGGCGCGACACACGCCCCCCACGTTACCCCCATAGGCGGGGCTCACCAGCACAATGCGTATGTTTTTCAACCTCATTCCGACCAACCTACCACTGCCCCTGCGCGCCGTCGGCCAGCTCCGCCAGCCGCCGCGCCACGATTTCGTCGCGCTTGGCTTCGCGCTCGCGCAACAAATTCTCCAGCTCGTCCACCTGCGCCTGAATCTCCGCCACGTCGCTACGCATCAATTCCTGCTTGGCCTCAAAGGCATCCATCAACACCGCGCGCAGTTCCGCCAATCGCGCCGCATCCGCGGCCTCCGGCGTGTGCGCACCTTCCAACGGTGCCGCCAGCTCCTGCGCGCGCCGCTCCAGTTCCTGATAGCGAACCGCCCGCGCATACTGCTCCGGCCGGCGCGTTTCCAGCGCCTGCAATTCGAGACTATCACGCACGAGCCCCATCAACAGCGGCAACGCCTCGCTAAGATTCTGCATCGACAACAGCGTGTAGCGCTGCATGTCATCCGGATTGTGCGTGGCAATGTATTCCATCATGGCATGCGGATCGACATTGGGGAAACGCGAAAATACCGCCTGCAACACCTGCTGCTCCTGGTCGGAGGTAAAGGGCGTCGGCGGCATCCGCCCGCTGGCCTGCACGAAATTCGTCAGTCCCTGCATCGGATCCCGATCCGATTCCTGCGCCAGCACCAACGTGGCCACCAGGCCACACGCGCAACCCCATGCCACATAGCCACCCATGCCATTGTATCGTCTCATGGTCTCCTCCCGCTCCTCACGCCGCAAAATCGCTTGTTCCCCACGCCACTCACTCCGCCCGCAAGTGCGCCGACACCGCCGCCACCCGATCATGCAGATCCCCTGTGATCGTGTGCCGCGCCACCCCCACGCCCGCCACATACTTGCGCTCAGCCGCCCGCAGTGCCGCGCGCGCTGCCTGCTCCGTCTTGGCAATTTGCACGTCGATACGCGTGTCGACCGACAATGCATCGGACTCGCGCAATGCCCCCCGCTCTGCCACCACCGGCCCCGTCGGCTGTTCTCCCGTGGTCAGCAACCAGACGCACAACGCCACGCAGGCCAAAGCTGCCGCCGCAAAACCCAATGCCGGTCGCCACGGCCAGGCTGTCTCCACCCGCGCCGACGCGTGCAGCGCGATCAGGCCCGCCGCCTCTTCCTGCACGCCTGCCACCTTGGCCGGTTCGAGGTCATCACGCCGCGCCGACTCGCCCGCCTCCCGCAGTCCCCGCCGTATGTCATCCGTCTTCAAATCGTTCGCTCCCTCACGCTTGCCGATCCAACAACAATCCCCGCATCCGCCGCAACCCGCGCTGCGCCTGCCACAGCACCGTCCCCAGCGGACGCCCCACCGCGACCGCCACATCCCGGAAGGCCAGCCCCGAAAAGTAGCGCAGCATCAACACGTCCCGTTCGTTCTCCGGTAATTGATCCAGCGCCATCATCACGTCCCGTCCGCGCTCATCGTTCATCACCACATCCGCCGCCGACGGTGCAACGTCCTCCTGCTCGCGGGCGGCTGCCACCACCGCATCGCCCGCTAACACGTCAAAGCGCCGATGTCGCTGCAGGTCAATCGCCCGGTTCCGCGCCACGCGATAGAGCCAGCCCGCCACTCGCTGCCGCGTTTCCAGTTCCCCGGCGCGCCGCACCAGTTCCAGAAAGCACGCCTGCGTCACATCCTCAGCCAGCGCCGCATCCCGTAGAATCGTCTGCGCATAAGCCCGCACGCCGCGACGATGCCGCGCAAACAGCGCATCAAATCCCGCCGCGTCCCCGTCCTGCAGCGCGCGCAAACATTCCGCATCCGTTCCCTGCATGCCTTCACTCATCCTACGGCTGAGGATACCGATTTATTGGCGAACAATCCCCCGAAATGGATTTTCTTACCGCCCGCCATCCGCCCCCCTCTCCCTTTTCTTGCCAACACCACCCGTGCTGGCGGCGTCCCGACGCTGGCACATCCCTTCGGTAACGCGTTGTGCGTTTGCCTGCCCCGCGCCAGCGCAACATGTTCCCCGTTGCCCCGCAAGCCCCGGCATGCTACAAATCCGCGTCATGGACGAACTGCTCAGACTGCTGAAAGAAAACGCCCTCGAGTCCCCCAGGAACCTCGCCAAAATGCTCAACCAGAGCGAGGACGCGGTGAAGGCGCGTATTGCGGACTATGAACGCACCGGCGTGATCCGCGGCTATCAGGCCGTGGTGAACGAAGATAAACTCGATATTGACCGCGTCAGCGCCGTGATCGAAGTCAAGATCACCCCCGAACGCGAGGGCGGCTACGACGAACTGGCCAACCGCATTGGCCGCTTCCCGGAGGTCGACTCCATCTATCTCATGTCCGGCGGATTCGACCTGCTCATCTTCGTGAAGGGGCGCAACCTGAAAGAGGTCGCCTTCTTTGTGAGCGATAAACTCGCCACCATCGAAGGTGTCGTCTCCACCGTCACCCACTTCATGCTCAAAACCTACAAGGACTCCGGCGTCCTCATGGAAGCGGAAAAGGAGCGGGAACGCCTCGGCGTCACGCCGTAAGCGCGCGCCTCCGCAGCCCTGCGAGAGAGGTGTCCGCTCCGAAGGCCATCATGAAATCCCCCATCGCCAGACATTTAATCGGCGTGCCGCGCTCCGGCATCCGCGACTTTTTTGAAATCGTCAGCGCGCGCAAGGGCGTCATCAGCCTCGGCATCGGCGAGCCGGATTTTGTCACCCCCTGGCACATCAGCGAAGCGGCGCTATTCGCCCTCGAACGCGGCGCCACCGCCTACACCTCCAACCTCGGCATTCTGGAACTGCGCGAGGAAGTGGCGCGGTACATGGAACGCTTCTATAAGGTCTCGTACGACCCGAAGACCGAAATCCTGATCACGGTCGGCGTCAGCGAGGCCCTCGATCTCGCCATCCGTGCCCTCATCCAGCCCGGCGACGAAGTGCTCTATCACGAACCCTGCTATGTGTCCTACGCACCCGTGGTCACCTTTGCCCACGGCAAAGCCGTCGCCGTCTCGACCCGCCGCGAGGACGACTTTCGCCTCACCCGCGCCGCCCTCGAGGCCAAGGTCTCGCCCCGCACGAAAGTGCTCCTCCTCAACTTCCCCACGAATCCCACGGGCGCCGTCCTGCCACGCAAGGACTGTGAGGAGATCGCCGCCTTTGCCATCGAACACGACCTGGTTGTGCTCACCGACGAAATTTACGCCGAACTCACCTATGCGGGCGGTCACGTGAGCATTGCCTCGCTGCCGGGAATGAAGGAACGCACGATCTTTCTGAACGGCTTTTCCAAAACCTGGGCCATGACCGGCTGGCGAATCGGCTTTGCCTGCGCGCCTCCGGAACTGACCGAAGCCATGATGAAGATTCACCAGTACACCATCATGTGCGCCCCGACACTGGGCCAGAAAGCTGCCATCGAAGCCCTGCGGCATGGCGAAGCCGATGCAGAGCACATGCGCAAGGACTACGAGAAGCGCCGGAACTACATCTGTGCCTCGCTCGAGGAGATGGGCATTCCTTGCCACCTCCCCAAGGGTGCCTTTTATGCCTTCCCCTACATCGGCCACTTCGGCCTCTCTTCAAAGGATTTTGCCTTAAATCTCCTTGACCAGGAAAATGTGGCCTGTGTGCCCGGCACCGCTTTCGGCAGCTCGGGCGAAGGGTTCATCCGCTGCGCCTACGCCGCCAACATGCCCAATATTAAGGAAGCCATGTCACGCATGGCCCGCTTCGTCGGCAAACTGCGCAAGTAACCGCCGCCCTGCAACACACCTACCCTCCCACTTCTTCTGCCTCTCTGCGGGAGATTCCGCCCCCTCCGTCGCATCCGATCCCGATACCGCCAGAAAACGCCAGAAAACAGCCGTTTCCTCTCATCATGAAGCTTGACGAAATCACCGACCGTGATAGAGTAAGCCTGCGGTTGGGAACTTCATGACGTCGCACCTTACAGTCACCGAGGCACTTATGGGATCTCGCCCAGACAAGCACAGAAATCGAGGCTTTACGCTTATCGAGCTTCTGACCGTCATCACCATTATCGCCATTTTGGTGGCCTTCGTCGTTGGCGCCGGCCGCTATGCCAAGCTGAAATCCCTCGAAGGCCTCGCCAAGGCGAACATGCAGCACATCGCCAACGCCTTGACGGAATATCAACTCCACACAGCCCGCTACCCTGACACCTTGAGCGACACAAACTTCGTGGCTGTCTACGCGTCAAAAATTCCAAAAAACGTCCGCATGGACCCCGCCACCAAAGTCCCCATTGACCCTTGGAGAAACCCCTACGTCTACACCGTCCACGCCTCGAAGCTGAGCTACACCCTATATTGTCGGGGTCGGCTGCCTGCTCTCACGGAAACATCCGACGATCTGGTGATGGGCAAGTAACCATGCATACACCGCGCATAACCAATAGCCGCCGGGCGGGATTCACCCTCATCGAATTGCTCGTGGTGATCGGCATCATCATGATCCTGGCCGCCTTGCTTTTCCCGGCAATAGCCAGCGTCAAGCGTAAGGTACGCCTGAACATGGCCCTCGCCGAAATGGCCGCCATCGATCAGGGCTGGCGCGCCTATATGGCCGATTACAAGGGCTCGCCTACCAACAAGTTTTCTGCGGCCCTGGAGTCGTTCGAGGTCGAATCCGAAGTCGTCCCGATTAAAGGGGATCTGGCCAAAACGCTCATGGGCCAGAATCTGAACGAGAACAATCCTCGCGAGCGGAAGTATGTGGAGTTCAAGCGCTTGGATGAGAACGGCGATCCCGTCACCCCTTGGTGGCGCGCGGGTGCCGATCGCGGCGGCCTCGACCGCTACGCCTACTACGTTAAGCTGGACTACAACTTCGACAATTACATTGAAGCCGGAGACAACTGGCGCACGGATCCTCCCGAGGGATCGGTCGGTAGCGCCGTCATCGTCTGGTCCTACAATCAGGACAAGTCGACAACCGAGCGCGACTACCTTGTCAGTAGCTGGTAGCACCGGAGAAACACAATGACGCCGCAGGTCACGCACAACGCGTTCGATAGTCGCCGGCCGGGACGGACAATTCCCCCCCCGTCCGCCGCCTTCACGCTGATCGAATTGCTGACCGTCATCGCCATCATCGCCATCCTCGTCGCCCTCCTGGCCCCGGCCGTTACCAGATTGCTCAGGCAGTCTGTGCGCACCAGGACCGCGGGCCAGGTTCTCGCGATCGCCAATGCCATGAGCACCTATCGCACCGCCAATTCCGTCTGGCCCGGACAGACCGGCGCCACCGATGCCCCCCTTCTCAACGACCGCGTCCTGACCAACCTCGTGTACAATCCGCGGGGCCAGGTTTTTCTGGATGTGAAGAAAAATTGGGTCAGTGCCGGACCACCACCGAAACTGGTCGACAAGTGGAAGCGCGAATTCATGATGGCGGCCGATGGCACGGGCGACGGCAATGTCGACGTCACCTTGTCGGCGCCCGGCGGCCCATCCTATGCAACCAACGTGCCCAACCGCACCGTCCTCGTCTGGTCGTGGGGCCCCGAACCGAAAGACCCAACCTCTTGGATTCTATCATGGGAACGCTAAACACACACATCAGCCGCCGATCGCCACACCCGCAATGCGTAAACGCGGGACGTCAGGCCTTCACCCTCATCGAATTGCTGACCGTGATGGCGATCATGATCATCATGCTCGGCCTCACAGTCGTGGGCTTCAAAGACCTGGGCCGCGGCGCCGGTCTCCGCGCGGGCGTTATGAAGTTCCGCACCAGCCTCTCCCAGACTCGCCAGATGACCATCACTCAGCGCGCCAAAGTCTCTTTCAACTATTTCAACACAAACGACATCTCTGGCACCCGCGGCGTCTACTACAAGACCCGGAATGGCGTGCTGCTCGGGACCCAAAACTTCCTGCCCTCCGGTATTGTCTTTCGGGATGAACCCACTGTCCCGGCGGTTGTAACCTTTGGTTTTGACGGAAGCATCAGCGGATCAACGAACTTCGGAAACGCCGTCAGTACCGGCCTTCGCGACATCACAATCACGGAGCAGAAACCGAGCGGCGGCACGACCGTCCTACGGGTCTACCCCATGACCGGACGCATCCGGGTCCGCACCGGACAACCGTGACGTACAGACAAGGGACAGCATGAAGACAACGCAGCAAGGCGCGCACACTGAGGCACCGCTCGCACCGCCGACACCCCGTTCATGGATGCGGCGGCTACGTGCACAAGCTGGATTCACGCTGATAGAGGTGGCCCTGTCCCTCGTTGTGGTCCTGATCGGGGTGCTGGCACTCTTCGCTCTGATCACATCCGGCCTCGATTCCAGCGCCAAGGGCGTCGCGGACACGCACTCCGCCCTCTTCGCCGACAATGTGTTCAATGGCCTGGCCGGAGCCTCCCTCGCCGCCGCGGAACAGGGCGTTCTGGGTGGCAATGTGCAGTGGCGCGTGTTCTGGGACGACTTCACCAAGGGAAACAAAGCGGTGCCCATCGCCGCACCAACCACCTGGGTGCCCGCGAATCTCGATATCCGCAGAACATCGCCTGGAACTCCGAACCTGATCAAGTACCAGATCGCACCGACGCACAGTGGCGTGGCCGGCCTTGTGAATCATGCCTTGAAGTACAGCTTGACCGTGAACTTCAGCTCGCCGATCACTCCCGTCAAAGAGATGGCTAACACGCGCGTCATGGTCACCCTCAAAGTCTGGGACGGTGAATTCAGTGCCGCTCTGGACCC
>JAQCIA010000085.1 GCA_027620105.1 Verrucomicrobiota bacterium
AAAACGCCAGCCGCGCCAGCACCTCCACGCCGGCCTAGCCCGCCGCACGAGGTCGGCGCTACTGGCGGGGCTGAGACTCCACGACAGCTTTCAGCTGCGCCAACCCCTTTTCGAAATCGCCGCCGACTATTTTGTCCATGTCCATGAACAGACAGAAGGCTTTGCTGACGAATCCATTGTGTCCGCTCATGGCCCAGGTGACCGTGGTTTGGCCGCCCGCACCCTTGAACGAAAATTCCGATGTGTTGGTCGGTTCGTAGGGTTTGAGAAACTCCAGCTTGATTTGGATGTATTCACCGGGGCGGCTTTCGGTCAGCGTCATCCGCCCCTCGCCCACCATCTTGTTCCCCGCCCACGTATGAATCGCCCCAATGCCCGCGGGTGCGCCTTCAAAAGCCTTCTTCGTTTCGGGATCAAGTTTCGCCCAGGGCGACCAGGTCTCCCAGTTGTGAAAATCATTCACCTGGGCAAATACTTCCGCCACCGGCGCCTGCATGGTGGCACTGCGCTGGATGCGAAAATCGGATGGTTGGAGGGCGACAACGATCAAAAAGCCCGCCCAGATTGTCGCAAACGTCAGCACAACTTTCTTCACCATGGGCAGACTCCTCTATGCGGCTTAAACCGCGCGTTGCGCATGCACGATGGGCAATATGCGCTTGGCATAGTTTGCCAGAATCATGTCGATGCCGCGATGCAGAAGGTGGGACGCCTCGGCAAGATCGCCGCAATGGCGCGGGCCAGATCGGCGAAGAACTTGACCTAGCCATTTCCAAGGGGGGGCTGCTCGCCCCCGGTAGGCGTCGGTGATCGTGGTCAGCCCTAAACACGATGGATTTGCCATTCTGTATGGCAAGCGCCATGGCTGAGTCACCGCGCGCAGGTGCCAACAAGCACGTATCGGGTCACGATCTACATGGGCAGGGGGGCGCCAACCGGCAACCAATCCCGCGTCATGGGGTCCATCAACGTGAATGCGAACAAAATGATGAGCCAGATAAAGCCGGCGCTGGCGAAGACCCAGATGAGCTTGTCGCTATATTTGACGTGCATGAAAAAGAGCACCACGAGCGCCGCTTTGACAACGGCAATGACGACGGCAACAAGCGTGTTGAACTCGCCGAAATCCTGAAACGCCGCCCAGACCGTCAGCGCGGTGCCTGCCATGAGCGCGGCAAAGATGGCGAAGTAAATTTTCAGCGGAACGATGTGGTGATTCATCAGTGACGTCCAATTAGATACAGCAGCGGGAACAAGAAGATCCAGACGATGTCGACGAAGTGCCAGTAGAGTCCGACCATCTCAATGGGCGTGTAATAGGCGGGCGAGAACCGGTTGCGCGCCGTGAGCGCCATGAGCCAGAGCAACAGCCCGGCACCCACCACCATATGAATGGCATGTAGCCCCGTCATGCAGAAATAGTAGCTGTAAAAGAGCTGTGGCGGACCGGCGTCGCCCTCCGACCAGAGGAAGCGCGCACCCGGAATGAGGTGATGTTGATACTTGTCGCTGTACTCGATCACCTTGACTCCCAGGAACGTCAGACCGAGCATCAGGGTGAAGAACAGGTACGTCAGGGTCGCCTGCTTGCGCCCTTCCTGGGCGGCGTGCACGGCCAGCGCCATGGTGAGGCTGCTGACGATCAGGACGGCGGTGTTGAAGGCGCCCAGCTTGATGTCGAGGTGATGGCTGCCTTGCGCAAACACTTCGGGAAAACGGCAGCGATAGAGGATGTACCCAAGGAACAGGCCGCCAAACATCATGACTTCCGTAATGAGGAATGACCACATGCCCAGCTTGGCAGCAGCATATTGCTGCTCCAGCGAATCGAAATGATGGGCCAGCGGATTGCGGGACTCAGCCATGGCCATGCCCTCCCTCGCCGTAGGCATAGGCGCCTTCCGTGACGATGACGGGCTTTTCGAAATTGTGCGGCGTCGGCGGAGACGCAATGGTCCACTCCAGCCCCTTGCCACCCCACGGATTTGCCGGCGCCGGCTTGCCGTGGCGCAACGACCAGAGCAGGTAGATCACCGGAATGAGATACCCGACCCCCAGCACGGATGCACCCGCAGACGACAGTACGTTCAGGGTCTGCCACTCCGGCGGATACGCGTAGTATCGACGGGGCATGCCGAGATAGCCCAAAATAAATTGCGGCATGAAGGTGAGGTTGAAGCCGACGAACACCAGCAGCGCGCTCACTTTGGCCCACGCTTCGGAGTACATACGTCCGGTGATCTTTGGCCACCAGTAGTGCAGACCTCCGAGATAGCCCATCAAGACGCCACCCACCATGATGTAATGGAAATGGGCGACGACGAAGTAGGTATCGTGCATGTGCACGTCGAGACCGAGTGTGGCCAGCACAACGCCAGTGAGTCCCCCCACCAGAAACAAGCCCATAAAACCCATGACGTACAGCATGGGGGACTGCCACGAGACGGAAGACTTGTACATGGTTGCGGTCCAGTTGAACGTTTTCACGGCGGACGGCACGGCTACCAGAAAGCTCAGGAACGAGAAGACCATCCCGGCGTAGACGGACTGGGTGCTGAGGAACAGGTGATGCCCCCAGACAAAGAACCCGATGACGGCGATGGCGATGCTCGACGCCGCCACGAACGAATACCCGAAAATGCGCCGGCGGCAGAAGGTTGCGACGAGCTCGCTGATCACGCCCATGCTGGGCAGAATCATGATGTACACGGCGGGGTGGGAATAGAACCAGAACATGTGCTGGAACAGCACGGGATCGCCACCCAGGGCCGGGTCAAAGATGCCGATGCCGGTCGCGCGCTCCACGGCCAGCAGCGCGACGGTGATGGCCAGCACGGGCGTGGCCAGAACCATGATGAGGCTGGTGGCATAGAGCGCCCAGACGAACAGCGGCATGCGCATCCACGTCATGCCCGGGGCGCGCATTTTGTGGATGGTGACGAGGAAATTCAGGCCCGTGAGAATCGAGGAGAAGCCGGTGATAAACACACCGATGGCGGCACTGAGGACATCGGTGGTGGCGTAGGTGCTGCTGTATGGCGTGTAGAACGTCCAACCCGTGTCCAGGCCACCCGTCAGCGCCACAAAAAGGGTGATGCCGCCGCCGATCATGAACACGTACCAGCTCAACAGGTTCAGTTTCGGAAAGGCCACATCCTTGGCCCCAATGGCAAGCGGCAGCACAAAATTTCCAAGCACGGCGGGGACGGATGGGATGAGGAAGAAGAAGACCATCACCACGCCATGCAGGGTGAACAGCTTGTTGTATGTTTCGGCCGTAACCAGATCGCCGGCCGCGGTGGACAGCTCAAACCGGAACAACGTGGCCATGATGCCGCCGATCAGGAAGAACACTGTGACGGCGAGCAGGTACATGATCCCGATGCGCTTGTGGTCGACGGTGAGGAGCCACGAACGAATCGAGTAGTCGCAGTTCAGATAATTGACAGTGGCGGCAGATTCTTCTTTCACGGCTTTTCTCCCGATGCTTCCACCGATTTCAGAGACTTGATGTGGGTGATGAGCTGAAGAATTTCTTCTTCACTCAACTGCCCCTTATAGGTCGGCATCACCGGCTGGAACCCGCGAACCAATTTTGCCTGCGGATTCAGAATCGACTCACGGATGTACCCTTCATCCACGACAACCTCGCTTCCGTCCGCGAGTGTCACGGAATGCCCGAACGTTCCCGCCAGTGGCGGACCGAGCGCGCCGGGGCGACCATCGTGGCAGGTGTTGCAAGCCTTGGCCGTGAACAACTGGGCCCCCACATCCGCCATGGCCCCGCCGGCTGGCCCGGCTGGCGCTTGTCCGCTCAACCACTTGGCGTAGTCCGCAGGCGACATGACCACGACACGGCCGGTCATGCCACTGTGGGAGGTGCCGCAGTATTCGGCGCAGAACAAGTGGTACACACCCTCGCGTGTCGCCTCGAACCACAGGGACGAGTACCGCCCGGGGACCACGTCCATCTTCGTCCGAAACGCCGGAACGAAGAAACTGTGCAGCACATCTTCGGACGTCATGATCAGGCGGAACTTTTCACCAACCGGAACATGCAGCTCGTTGATTTCACGGCGACCGTCGGGGTGCTGAATTTTCCACATCCACTGCTTACCGACGACGTAAATGGGCGTGGCATCCGCGGGACTGACGACCAGCTGCAGGAACACTTTGGTACCCCAGAAGAACATCACCATCATCAGAATCAGGGGAATGACCGACCACAAGATCTCCAGCCCCAGATGTCCCTCGATTTGCACCGGGACTTCATCGTCATGCTTACGCCGATATTTGATGGCGAAATAGACAACCGCGGCGCTGATGCCGACGGTGAAGAAGATGCTTATCCACAGAATGAAGAGAAACAGGGCGTCCACGCTCCACGCCATCGTGGAAGCCCGTTCCGGAAATAGGGCAAAGGGACTGCTCACAGCACAACTCCTGGCGTCTGAATCCGGCGTTCCTGCCGAAGCGACCGAATCATGAATGCCCCCACGGCAACCACGGTCATCAAAGCCACAAGCCGCAGGGCGCTTATGATGGCCAGCCCATAGCGCCCGGTGAGCGGGTCATAGTGGTAACACCAGAGCATGATCTGGTCGACGGCTGTGCCGATGCGCTTATCCGCGGCATCCACGAGCCCAAGGCGCAGGTCGCGGCCGGAATACTCAACGCCATAAAAATACTTGGAGAGCCGCCCGTCCGGCGTGGCCACCATAATGCCGCTGGCGTGTGCGTACTCATCCGTTTTGGGATCGTAGCTGTAGCGAAAACCCACCGCATCCGCGAGCGCGACAATGGCGTCTTGCCCGCCAGTCAGAAAGTGCCACCCCTGTTCGGCACCCTCGCCGTGATACTCCTGCACGTAGGTGGCCTTTTTGGCGGCGGCCAATGCCGGCGTCTCGCCCGGATCAAAGCTCACGGTCACAACTTCATAATCCTGCGCCATGCGCAGGTTCAGGACATTCAGCGCCTTGACGACGCCGTTTAAAACCAGCGTGCAGAGCATGGGGCATTCATAGTAGGCCATGACCAGCACCACGGGGTGTTTTCCGAAATAGTCCTTCAGCTGGACATCCCGCCCGGCTTCATCCTTGAAGGCGAGTTCCAACGGCAGCTTTGCGCCCAGCTTCTGCTCGATGCTGGCTTCGTTCAGAATTTTCGGCATGCTCGCATCGATGGTGACGCTGTCGCTCGCGTGCCCATGGTGGGGCGCGCCCAGCAGACCGATCAGCAGCGTCGCGGCTAGGAGTCGCGCCATGCCATGTGGGTGTCCCTGACTCATGGCGCCTCCGTTGGGGCAGCGTGGGCCGCTGGTTCGGCGGCGGGGTCTGCCATTGCCGGTTCAGCAGGTGCGGGCATCGCAGGCACACCGTGTGCCGCAATCAAGGCCATGGCGCGCGCCACGGGGATCCGCGCGACGCCTTGCGCTTCATCAATCCATGCGTAGCTATCCAGCATGGCGTTCTCATACGTCCGCAATTGCTCGATTTCAATGGCCGGCTTCACGCGCAGGCGCGGCGCTGGCGGCATGGGGTCTGGATCGAGCAGCGTCGACGGAGCCGGGCGGCTCGCATTAATCTTCGCCATGTAGGAGTTGAACACATGGTGCATGTAGAAAAACGAGAAGACCACGATAGCGGCAATGATGATGCCGGAAATCCAGATGATGCGGACGTCCGCGTCACGCGTTTCGTAGCCGGGTGACTTCTGCCCTGAATGCTGATGTCCGTGATCACCCATGGTGGTCACCTCCCGCGGCGAGTTCCGCGCGCCTCAAGGCAACCGGTATCAGGGGCGCCGATGCGAGTGCCCGCAGATAGAACCAGAACCAGACACCACCGATGCCCGCGAGTGCGGCAACGTCAGAGACCTGCACGCGCAACTTGTCAGAGAAGGCCGGCACGATCAGCCAGAGCAGATCCAGGAAGCGCATGGCCAGAATCCAGAGCGCCACACGCTGGAGGCGTTGGATGTTCCGCTTGCGGTCGCGAATGATCAGCAGCAGGAACGTCAACCCGAACTGCAGACCGAGCAGGGCGAAACCATTAATTTCCCAGCCGTTGTGCATGCGCACGAAGTACCAGGGGGTTTCTTCCGGCAGGTGTCCCGCCCACACAATCAGGAACTGCGACAGCGATACATAGGTCCAGAACATGGTGATGGCGAGGGACAGATTCCCCAGATCGCCCACGGTTTCCGGCTTCACGAAAGAAGCGAAAGGCTCGCGGTGCACCAGGCGGGACAGGACGACGATGGCCAGCGACATGGCTGCCAGCGCGCCACCGGCGGCGAAAATGACGCCGTAGATTGTCGAGAACCAGTGTGGTTCCAGCGACATGCCCCAATCGAAGGAGGCGAATGTCACGGTCAGCGCATAGACCACCAGCGATGGCGCCGCCGCGCGGTTCAGCTTGGCCACGATTGCCGGGTCCGTGGAGGCATCGTGCTGGCGCGACAGAGATGTGACCCGGCGGGCAATGATGATCCAGATGATGAAGTAGGCAATCGTGCGCATGGTGAAGCCGGTGTCATTCAAATACGCAACTTTCAGCTGGATGATGGCGTCATGCGCCACGATTTCCGGATTGGCCCAGGGGTAGAGCGCCCCGCGCGAGAGCCAGATGGGAATGAAAAGGATCGCCATCAGGGGCAGCATTTTTGCGGCGGCTTCCAGCAGACGCCGGATCATCAAACCCCAACGTGCGGAAATAATGTGCTGAAGCAGGAGCAGCGACAAGCTGCCCAGGGTCAGCACAACCCAATAGAGATAGCCCAGCAGATACCCCTGCATGGCGTTTGTGCGAGCCTGCCCCGCGCCCATGGCGGTGAAGCCCCAGATGGCAAACCCGACCACGGCCACAAGCGCCGCAATTCGGCGTGCGCCCGCAAAAACCTGATGATTGTCCACGGTATCACTCATGATGGCCATGGGCCCCCGTCGCGTGTCCAGTTTCAGTGGCGGACGGTTTCACGCCGCCCGACGCCAGCAGTGCGCGATCTTCATCCTGCAGGAGGTCCGCCGTGGCATGCTGGCTGACTTGCAGCGCGCGAATATAGGCCACGATGGCCCAGCGGTCCGCGATCGGCACCTGGGCGGCATAGTCGGACATGTTGCCGAACCCGTGCGTGATGACATCGAAATAGTAGCCGTGCGGCTGGGCGCGCAGCAGCGGGTCGTGATACGAGCGCGGCTTGATGAAGCCCCGGCGGACGATCATGCCATCCCCCGTGCCCGCACGGTCGTGACAAGGCGTGCAATAGATGCCGAAGCGTTCCTGCCCGCGACGCAGCAACGCCTCATCGACCTCGCACGGAAACTCCGTGACGAATTGTCCGTTTGTTTTTCCCGTGAACCACGGAGTATCGAGGGTGAGGTGCCCGCGCGCAATGGTGTTGGTGAGCAGCGGGCGCGAGGCACTGCCGTCGGAAAAGAAGTCACTGGCGGCAAGCGGATTCAGGCGCGCCTGGTCGCGCATGTCCTGGCGGCAGCCACCGGCTACCAGCAGCAGCGGCAGCAGGAGCCCGGCGCCCGCGCGCTTCAATACTTTGGCAACATGCAACATGCGATTCCTCAAGACTCCACTTCGTACACGCCCACCGCGCCAGATTTCTCCAGGAAGCGGCGGGTTTTCACGCGATCAAACTGCGCATCCTTATGTTCGATGCAGAGAAAGAAACGGTCCTGCGAGGCACGCTTGAACGCCGGCACGGAGAACAGCGGGTGATGTGGGCGCGGAAGACCGTTCAGGATCAACATGCCAAAGATCGCGGTAAGGGCGGAGAACAGGATCGTGCACTCGAAGGTAATGGGAATGAACTGCGGCCAGCTGTTGAGCGGGCGCCCGCCGATGTTCAAAGGGT